>JAGQHR010000199.1 GCA_020431745.1 Candidatus Eiseniibacteriota bacterium | reverse complement strand
GGCGTGAACCGACGGGTGGAACCCGCGCTGGTGGATTTCTGCCGCGATGGTGTCGCGGAGGGTGACCCAGTCGGCGGGTTCCTTGCCGATGAAGGAATGCGCGATCTTCACCGCGCGATCCGCCGTGAGCCAGCACATCGCCTTCGAGTGCACGTGATGGCGACGGTCGGCGCGGATCTCCCAGATCCCGTGGTCCGGCTCCTCCCAGCGACGCTCGACGGCCTGCACCATCGCGGTGACCAGGCGCCAATGCTCGCCGGACAGCGGAGCGTCGTGCTCCAGCAACATGAAAATCAGGTCGACGATGGGGCCGAAGACATCGAGCTGCACCTGCATCGACGCGGAGTTGCCCACGCGCACGGGGCGGCTCGATCGGTATCCGGGCAGCTCGGTGATCTCCGCTTCGGGGGGGAGATCCGAACCGGTCACGGTGTAGAGCGGACGCAGTCGTTCCGGGGAGAAGCAACGATCCACCACGCCCAGGACCCAGTCGAGGTACTGCATTGCTTCTGTGATCGATCCGAGCTGAACCAGGGTGTGCGCGCTCATTGCGGCGTCGCGGAGCCAACAGTATCGATAGTCCCAGTTGCGGGTGCCGCCGACGTGTTCCGGGAGACTCGTGGTGGCGGCCGCGGAAAAGGCTCCCGAGGGACCGTAGACCAGCGCCTTGAGGGTCAATGCGCTGCGCTTGCACAGCTCGCGAGCCGTTCGGGGCAAGGTCAATCGCGTGGCCCACCCTTCCCAGAACTCGCGCGTCTTGCGGGCGCGATCCAACGCGAGGTCGGCCCGTCCCGTCGGCGGTCCCATGCCGTAGCGAAGCTCGAGGATGAGGGGCGTTCCGGGATCGAGTTTGACGACGGCGTGGGCACTGTCGTGCGCTCCGAACTGCAGGATCTGCCACTCCACGCCGGGCGCATAGAGCACCACGGGATCGGTGGGGTGGCCCACTTGCAGTCCCCACTCCTTCACTTCCAGTCGGGTCGAGACGCGGGAGTAGTCCAGGCGGGGCGCGAACTCGATCGCGACCTCTCCCGATCCCTCCACGATCCGAACCAGCTCGCTCCGTCCGGCCCGTTGATGCGGACGTCCGTCGGAGCAGTCGAGGAAGTCGCGCACCGTGAAGGAGGGCCAGCGCGTCTCCAGTACGAAGCTGTCGCCTTCGTACTGCTGCAGCGGCTCGTGCTCCCCGTTGTCCAGCGGACGGATCGAGAAGTATCCCGCCGTCGGACCACCCAGGAGATCCGCGAAGAGGGCGGGCGAGTCGATGCGGGGCAGGCAAAGCCAGGTGAGTCGCGCATCGGGCGTGAGCAGAGCGCAGGTCCGCAGGTCCGACAGCATTGCGTGCTGCTCGATCGCGACCGCGCGTCCCGTCTCCAACCACTCGTAGCGCAGCTCGCAGACCTCGGCGAGCAGGCGCGCGACGTCGGTCGTGTCGTCGATCCGGAATTCGGCGGCCGTCTCGCCGTCGCCGATCTTGATGCCCATGTCCGGACCGGTCAGGGTCTCGAACGCGTCCTCGTCCGTGCGATCGTCGCCCAGGAAAAGCACCGCGGATGCGCCCACCCGCGCGCGGATCCTCTCCAAGGCATCGCCCTTGTGGGTCGGAAGCAGCATCAGCTCCACGACCTTCTTGCCGTGGCGCACGTTGACCTGGGCCAAGGATCCGGGGCCTCGGAGAATCGCATCCAGGACCTTCTTCTCGGACTCCGGCCGGGCATTGCGGTAGTGCAGCGCGAGGCTGGCCGGTTTGTCTTCGATGAGCAGACCGGGGTCGGTCGCGGCGATCTGTTCGAGCTGTGTGCGGAGGTCCTTCTTGAGCTGCACCAACGCCGGATCCAGCGATCGATGGAAGTCCCGATCGAACTCGCTGCCGTGGCTGCCCACGAGGTGGACCTCGTCCGGCAGCTCGGAGAGCTCGGCCAGGTCTCGGAGGGCCCGGCCGGAGATGACCGCCACGTGCGTGTTGGGCATGCCGGCGAGCGTTCGCAGCGCGACGATCGCTTCCCGATTGGGGCGGGCCGCCGCCGGGTCGTTCACGATCGGTGCGAGCGTGCCGTCGTAGTCCGAGGCCACCAGGAGTACCGGCGACCGGGCCAACGACTGAAGCTTTCCCTGAAGGGTTTGCTCGGCGGTTTCGCGGGGATTGTCTTTGCTCATCCGTCCTTCAATGCCTCGAAGAAGGAGTCGGCCCAGGCGAACACGTCGTGCTTTTGGACGACACGTCGCAGCCAGCGCATCCGCCTCCGGGTCTCCTCCTGGGAAAGCCGCAGGGACCGCTCCAGCGTGGAGACGATTCCGTCGACATCATGCGGGTTCACGAGAAGAGCGCGGCGCAGCTCCTGGGCCGCCCCGGCGAACTCGCTCAGCACCAGCACGCCGGTGTTCTCGGTGCGCGAGGCCACGTATTCCTTGGCGATCAGGTTCATACCGTCCCGAAACGGGGTTACGACCATCACATCGGCCAATCGATAGAGGGCCACCAGCTCTTCGATCGGAAGATTCCGGTGGAGATAGTGCACGGCGACGCGCCCCACGCTGCCGAACTCTCCGTTGATCTCTCCGACGGTCTGCTCCACCCGTCGCTTGAGATCGGCATACTGAACCACCTTCTCCCGGCTCGGGACCGCGCACTGGACGAACACGCAGTCTTCGATGGTGACGGCCTTGCTCCGGAGAAGCTCGCGGAACGCCTTGAGCCGGACGTCGATCCCCTTCGTGTAGTCCAGCCGGTCGACGCCCAGGATGATGCGGCGTCCTTCTCCGCCCAGGACCCGGCGGAGGTGCTGCGCGCGCGCGTTGACCGCGGACGTCCGGGCCAGACTGTCGAAGTGCTGGAAGTCGATGGAGATCGGGAATGACGCCGGCACGATCGTGCGCCCCTTGTGGCGGAGCTCGCGATCGTTTCCGCCCGTGGCGGTGTAGCGGCGGGCGAGCCGGGCGAAGTTCTGTGCCGCGGTCCGCGTCTGGAACCCGACGACGTCGCTGCCCAACAGCCCTTCCAGGATCTGGCGTCGCCACGGTAGCTGGCTGAACAGCTCCTGCGGGGGAAACGGGATATGGAGGAAGAAGCCGATCTTCAGGTCCGGGCGCATCTCACGCAGCATCCCCGGCACGAGCTGAAAGTGGTAGTCGTGCACCCAAACCGTCGCTTTCGGTGCCGCGACGGAGGCTGCGGCCTCCGCGAATCTCCGGTTCACCTCGACGTACGGCTTCCACCAGATCCGGTGGTATTCCGGCCAGCGGACCGCATCGTGATAGAGCGGCCAGATCGTCCGGTTGGAGAACCCGTTGTAGAAATCGTCGATTTCCTGGGTCCGAAGCGGGACGGAGAGGTTCTCGATGCCCTCGAACTGGAACGAGGTGGAGGTGCGGCCGGGGCGTCCGTTCCATCCGATCCAGACACCCTCGCTGCGCGTGAGCACCGGAGCGAGCGCGCTGACGAGACCGCCCGGGCTCCACTCCCAGGTGAGGTTCTGGCCCCTCTGCACCTGCCGGACCGGAAGGCGATTGGCCATCACGACCAGGCTTCGACGCGCGTGCGACTGTGCGTCCACGGGCTCGATGGGCATTTGCGAGATCACGATGTCGGGAAGTATGCGAGTCGCGGCGAATCGTCGCAAGCCTCGGACGAGGGGTCCGCGGGCGCAGGGTCGTGAGTGCGGGAAGCAGACTACTCGGAAACAGAAACTCCGCAGATGCGTGCGATCGCGATCAGAAAGCGGCCGACCAGCGGATGATCGTCGGAGCAGTCGAGCAAGGCGATTTCCGCTCTTTCGTGGCTCCAACGCTGCTTTCTGCCAACGATTTGGGGATACATGGCGGTCCTCCGGGATCGAGTGATGAGTTCCTGCTCACCCCACGTATCGCGCCGTCGGGGCGCCGAGTTGCTTCGAGGATCACCCGCGGACGGCGCCGGCCCCGGGGCATCGCATCGCGAGACGCGGCAATCGGCGCCGGAACTCGGAATGCGAACGTCTATTCGGTCGTGCGGGGCTCGTCCCGGTGGATCGTGTCTGCGATCGGGATGTGGCGTGTCCATTGACGCGTGAAGACGGGCTGGCCGTTTTCCCTCGCTTCCAGACGGGCTTCGAGGACGAGATTTCGCCCGGATGCGCGCTGGGTGACCGCGGTTTCGATCTCCACGCGCCAGTCCTCGCGGGCCAGATGGATCCGCTGAAGGATCGCAGCGCGGGCCGACCGTGGATCGTCGTCGCGAATCGTGAACTCCTCGATGATCGAGTGTCCGATCTCGAGGCCGATTTCGCGGAGCAGCGTCCGGGCCGGAGCTCCCGTCTCGTCGAGATCGAGCTCGTGTCGATGGCGGTGCTCCCGGGTCGCCGCATCGAAGGAGTAGGTCCGGGAGAGGCCGCCGGGATGCACATCCACCATATCTCCCGCCGGCGCCGCCTCCGGTGGAGCAAAGGGCGGCAACGAATCATCGATCGCGTTGGTGGGACGAACCGGCAGATCCAGTCGGCACTGATCGATCCGGATCGGCACGTCTCCGTCACGCACGGAGGGCCAGACCATGGGCCAGTAGGAGGTCGAAAGCGCGAGACGGAGCGAGAATCCGACCGGGATGCGTTGCCCGAGGTGCTTGAGCTCGATCCGGACCATTCGATCGGAGCGCGCATCTCCGCTTCCGGTCGGCTCGACGCCGCCGACCGGCTCGACGCCGCGGGCCGCCTCGACGCGGTAGGCCGGCTCGAGGCGGTCAGTCGGACTTTCCGCAAGCGTCGTCATGCCGAAGGAGATCCGCGTTCCCGATCCGTCCGGCGCGACGGCGACGAGCCGGGCGACCACCATCCCCGCGGTGCAGGATCCGGACACGCACAGGTGGAGGACCGGATTGCCCAACAGCTCCGTTGCGCTCGCGAACGGGTCGGATTGGAAGATCAGCGAACGACGATCATCCTCGATCGTGTCGACCGGCAGCTCGCCCTCGATGCCGAAACTGCACCAGGCGGCAGCGTGCGATCCGACCGACGGGTCCGTCCGCAGCGAGACGATCGCACCCGCTGGGGCATCGCCGCTCATGCGGAGCTCGACCTCGTGCTCAGCCGGGCCGGGGCGCAGCGAGCCGGATCCGGCGAGACCGATCGGCGGCGTCGAGCTCGCACCCGCGGGCCGGAGTGACCACGGCACCAGCTCGATCCGTGGACTCGGCCAGTCGTCCTCTGCGACCCATCGACCCGGTTGATCGGCCTCGTGGGACGCGACGGCGCGCGCCGCGGGGCCGTCGAGGCTGTCCTGCATCCACACGCGGTAGCGCGGTTCGTCCAGGATTCCGGTGTCCTCATCGCGCAGCCATCGATCCCACCAACGCAGGCTCTCCTGAAGGAATCCGATGGCGGGCCCCGGGGCTCCATTGTGTGGATACCGATGCCCCCAGGGTCCGATCAACCCCTTGCGGGGCGCGGACAGGCCGGCCAGCAGCCGGGGGACGGCGTTCGTGTACCCGTCGGCCCACCCGCTGACGGCGTAGACCGGGCAGCGCACTGCCGCGTACTCCTCGCAGATCGATCCGTGGCGCCAGTAGGCATCGCGCTCGGGATGGGAGAGCCAGATCTCGGGGAAAAGGACCGTGTGCTCCAGTCGCTCGAGCCACTCCGCGCGCCACGCAGCTTCCGGCGCATCGCTCTCGGGGCGGGGCAGAGCCGGATCGGGCGGCTGCGCGGTGATCGTGAAGAGCATCGCGCCCCACACCAGGTTCTCGTTGAGCAGGCATCCGCCCATGTAGTGCGCGTCGTCGGCATAGCGATCATCGGTGGCGCACACCGCGATCACGGCCGCGAGCTCCGGAGGCCGGAGCGCGGCGACCTGAAGCGCGGAAAAGCCACCCCAGGACTTGCCGATCATCCCCACCTTTCCGGAGCACCACGGTTGGGCGGCGATCCATCGCAGCACTTCCAGCGCGTCGGCCTGCTCCCGAGGGTGGTACTCATCGAGCAGCAGCCCCTCGGAGTCTCCGCATCCGCGTAGGTCCACGCGCACGGCTGCGTAGCCATGTCCGGCGAAGTAGCGATGCATCGGTTCGTCCCGCCAACGGGTCGCGTCCCGCTTGCGATAGGGGATGTACTCGAGGATCGCGGGTACGGGTGCATCCGCCGCATCCGCGGGCAACCAGAAGCGCGCGGCCAGATGGACTCCGTCCGAGAGGGGGATCCAGAGGTTCTCGATCTCACGGATCTCGTGGGGGAGGTCGTCACGTTCCAGCATCGATCGTCGGTTCCCGGTCCTCGACTACGGCCCTCGGCTCGGTGTCGCTCGTTTTTCTGGTCCTGATTTGCCGCCCTCGGCGCGGCGTCAGTATAGTCGCCGCCGGAGGGGCGGGGCGTGACGTTCGGTTCCGAACCGGGTCGGCAGGCAGAAAGGAGCGAGTG
>JAGQHR010000001.1 GCA_020431745.1 Candidatus Eiseniibacteriota bacterium | reverse complement strand
GGCCATCCTGGTACGTCGCGAACATCGGATGGCTTGCCTCCAGGTAGCCGCAGTGTTTGCATCTCGGAGCCCCCGCCGTGCCGGTGCCGACCGTCGCATCCGTGGACGGCTCGGCACCAGACGACGAGGGGGAGGCGGGGACCACGTTCGCCGCAGCGGTCCCCTGTGCAGCTTCGCGAATCGGGGTCGCGTGATTCAGTTGCACCGACGCCGTGGCTAGTGCGCGCTGAATCGTGTCGATGTCGTCCTGCGAGCGCAGGAACAGTGTAAGAGAGTTGACGCCCGTCTCGGTCATCGTGACCATTACATGGCGGGGGCTGGCGAACTCCAGAGCGACGCAACGGCCACTCTCCACCAGCAGCTTACTTTCCGCGGTCATCTTGGACATGGTTCCTCTCCTCGGGTAAGTCTCCCCCGACCCGGCAGGCTTGCCCCGAGGGAGGAGCAGCCCACCGAGCCGGGGGTAGAGTGTTAGCGATCGCGCTTATGGAGCAGAGCGTCGAAACCACCGACCGCATCGATGTCAGCCAGGACAGCTTCGGCCGTGGCACGGTCGAACGGGTGTCCCAGGTTCCTGCAGCCGAACCAACCCCTACGCTTGCCCGTCCCAGGCTCGACGTAGTTGACGTGCCACGCATCGTGGCGCTCGGCGATCCGGTTAGCGGCGGCTGTCAGGTGGCCGTCATGCGTCCCAAAAAAGTGCTCACTCATCTCGTCACCCCCTCGGGTTCGTGGCGGCTCCACTGCCGCCGACATCCACTACTATCGGGGAGCCGAGCCGGATATTCAACATAAATCTTCAATGTTGCTCAACTTTCTTCAACCGTGCTAGATTGGACGCATGGAGACAAACCAACAGAGAGCGGCCCGGCTCTACAAGAAAGGGCAAACCTATGCGCAGATTGCGGTTAGCTTCGGGGTTGCGATCGGCACGGTCTGGCGTTGGGTGCGGGCCGAGGGCGTGGCGTCCCGCCCGCGCGGCCCGAAACCGTCCGGGATGAGGAGGGCACGGTGAGCTACGGGGACTTCGTCGCACAGAAGCGCAGGATAGTCCACCCGGATGGCATCACGGTCAATGACGTGAACGCAAAGCTGTTCCCGTTCCAGGCTGCCGTTGTTCGGTGGGCTCTGCGCCGCGCCAGGGCAGCGGTGTGGGCGGACTGCGGGCTCGGCAAGTCGTGGATGGCGATCGAATGGGCTCATCACGTCTCGGAAGCCACCGGCAAGCCAGTCATCATCCTGTGCCCGCTCGCCGTGGCAGACCAGTTCGTAGCGGAATCGGAGCGCATGGGGCGGAAGGTCTCTCACGCCGACGAATCAACGGCCGGCGAGGCAGCATTCCGCGCCGAACGCGAGCGCATGGAGGTATCGCACCGATGACGGATAAAGTTGAAATCGTGGGAATCCGCATCGGGTTTTTCGACCTGGTCAGCTTCCTCACCAAGCTCGCGATCGCCGCTGTTCCGGCAGGGCTCATCTTCGTGTTTCTGTGCACGGTGGCGTGGATGTTTCTCGTCGCGACGTTCGTTTCACGATGAGCCGCCACGCCCGCATCGAGATCGATGGTGACTGCCTGTGCCTTGTGGCCACCGATAGACGGAAGGCGGTTCTCACAGCATCGGTGGACGACGCCCTGCGGTGCGTGTCGGAGCAGATCGGGGGTCTCTCGACGACGGAGCCCGAGCTGCGAAGGCTGTGGGTGGGGCGTTCGGTCCTCTGGTGCTATCGTGTCCGCGTGTTGGATGTGACGGCCGCGGAGCCGTTGGCCGAGGAGCTGCGCGCCCGGCAGTTCCGCGTGGAAGTCGACCGGGCGAGGGCGGGAGGGTTCGGAGCATGAATTGGCCCAGCCACCCGGAGCCCCATCTCCTGCGGGGAGGTGGGCTCTGGCGACTCGAATGGCCGGAAATCAAGATGGTCGTGCCGCTACCAGATGCGCTCTCAAGGGTCATCGACGAAATCCTGGAGCGGGACGCCGCGCCAGACCTGCGGAACCTGCTGCTCGAATCCGGGCTGATGCCGGCGAGGAAGAAGGCCGGAGAATGAGAGAGACACATCCACTGGTACTCGAATACCCCGACGGCGAGACCGTCCGGTGGTGCGAGCGCTGCGGGACGTTCATCGCCCTCGAGAAGTTCCGGGATCCCGCCCTCCACAACCCGATGATCTGCCCGCGCGGGATCACGGAGGACATGCTGGACGCCGAGGAGAACACGTTCATCGGCAAGTCGCGCGAGCTGCGCGAGGCGGTCTTCGATCTGCTGCGCAGCCTGCGCGACACGCTGAGGCGGAAGTGATGCCCGGCCGTGACCCCCAAAGGCTCCGCGTCTCCCTCCGCTGCCAGATGCCCGACGGCTCCCACCAGCTCATCGAAGGCGAAGCCTGGATCCCCTCCTACTCCATGTTCGAGATCGATCTGGCGGCTCCCGACGCGGGCATTCACGAGGTCGCTGCGGCCGTTCTCGGCTACATGTCCGAGGTCCGGGTGCACCGCATGACCACGGTGGTCGAGCGCCGGGACTCGGGCGAGCAGGAGCATAGCGGGTTCACACTCGAAGTGTGGGAGAGGAAGCCTCGCCGGAAAGCTGCTACGAATAGACCCGCTAACCATCTTCATGGTTCGGTTCGGATGCCGCCCACCAATCGACTGGTGCGACCAATGACCCGCGAAGAGCGCATCCGCCAGCAGGACCGGCAGTATCTCGATCATGCGGGAGAGATCTGGATGTCGGATACTGCGTGGCTCGAGGCTGACGAAGGCTGGTCGGGGACGAACGATGGGTCCGACATCATCGAGAGCGTGGAGCGAGCCGGAGACTGGATCAGAAGCGATCCTGTGCGAGAGGTTCGTGGTCAATACGTCTGCGGAAATGAGTGGTTCAGTTACACCACCGCCGAACGTGACGCGCTGATCGAGATGTGCCGAGAGAACGGGATCGATCTCCTGGTCCCGGGAGGCGCCTGATGGCTGAGCGGCCGCTGCTCACCAGGTCCGAAGCCGCGATGCTCTTCACGGTCCTGGTCGGGATCCTCATCGCTTTTCTGCTGTCTGGCGTGATGATCCTCGCGGGCTGCTAGGAGATTGATTACCACTCGTTGTTCGTCTCGTCCGACTCTGCCACCTGACCCTGATGGTCCGCGATGATCCGCACCCGCCACTGGCCCACCGGCTCATCCGGCCGATTCGTCGCCAGCTTGCACGTCCGGTCCTCTGACGCTCCAACCGGAAGCCCCGCGTAGTCATACTCGCACTTGATCGACGGCTCCTCCCCCGCGGGGGACTGCAGCGTGACCCGCGAGCGGAACGCTCCCGCAGGAGCCTGGCCCACGTTCGCGATCGTGAAGGTGACATCCCACCGACCGTTGTTGCACGGCGCCTCAGCGTGCACCGTCGTCACCACCAGGTCAGGACACTCGGTCGGTGGGATCGGCACCTCGCCCACCGGCATGATTTCGAACCGGCCGCGCAGGTCCGACTCGAAGGTGAGCGACCCCGCGGACGAGCTCGACAGCGTGTCCACGACGGTCCCGTTGGCGATCACGACGTGCGGCGTGGAAGCCGCGAGCCCGAACACCAGGTGCAGCGTTGCGAGAAGGATTCGCATGGGTGAGTTTCTCGGTCCTTTCTGTTTTGAGGGCAGGTGCCACGGACGGGGCCCCTCGGGATGCGCCTCTCGCCGCCCGAGGTTGTCGCGGCACCCACCATCAGCTCAGGAGCGCCACGAGCAGCGCCCCCACGATGTACGCCGCCAGGTCCCGCACGTCCCCGTACGGGTGCTTCCAGCGGGCCAGCGGCGCGATGTAGTAGGTGCACCGCTCCCAGGCCCAGGCAAAGCCCGCCGCGGCGAGCACGCCCACGGCGAGCCCGGCGTATCCCCAGGCCAACGAGGAGAGCCAGCAGACGATCGCGCCGAAAGCGCAGTGGGATCCGCGCCCCCAGGTGAGCAAGGGGCCGTGCTTCGGCCGCCAGTAGTCGCGCCAGTTCATCGTCCGACTGCGCCCGACCCGATTGCCTTGCGAAGCCCAAAGACAGCACCACCGGCAGCAATCATCTGCCAGAAGTCTTCCGACTGGAGCCAGTCCAGCATCCCAGACCAGTCGCCGGTCTGGAGGGCGGTCGCGGCGTGGGTCATCAACCGGCCGAGCACATAGAGCACGAGCACGATGATGGTGACCGATTTGGTCATCGGTTTGTCGGTGAGCGTGAACGGGTTTCCCATCTTGTCCCCCTGTTCGAGTTTCTTTCTCAGCCATCGCTTGGCGAGCGCGACGACTGCCTTCTGTGCCAGCGGCGGCTCGTTCCCGTGGCCACCCTGGCCGGGCATCTCCCTGTGGTGGCCGGGGAGTTTCACGCGATCACTCCTTCGGGTTCGACGAACTGCCGGTAGTTCCGCACGAACTCGTCCACCGTTCCCTTGCCGGCCTCCGTGTTGTAGTGCTGCTTCCAGTACCGGCCCAACGCCTCCACGTCATTCGGATCCGGCAACGGCTCCGGGACCACCAGATACCGCAGCCGTGCGTGGAGCGTGGCCAGGTAATCGTCGTGTTCGATCTCGCCAAAGGATCGATCCGCGATCAGCGGGAACCGTCGGCCGTACTTGCGCCGGAGCCAAGCAAACGTCGCGGGCTCCTCCTGGTAGACGCCACGCGCCGGCCCGCCTCCGAGCTGCCGTCGGTACTCGCCGAAGTGGCTCTCCTGCGCGCAGGTCCCGAGCACGAGATTCACCGCAGCCGGCGACCAAAGCTGGTGCTGGGTCAGAACGTGCGAGACGAACCCGTAGAAGTGGTGGCGATCGAAGCTCACGAAGATGGCCTCCCCGGAAGACGGTCCAGGATCCGCACGGTGTTCTCCCTGGTCTCGTAGTTGACGGCGCGCGTCTTTTGGTGTTCGCTGAGTAGTTGTCCGGTCTGTTTCGCCTGCTCTTTCCGCATGCCGCGCACCCCTTTCCGGATCCCCGCCAGATGGCGCACGATTTTGTCCTCGGGAGTGCCTCCGTTTCGCTTCTGCTTCCACCGCTCGCGCTCGTCGCGCAGTGTCCGCAGGAGCTGGGTCACGAAGTGCAGAGCACCAGCCACGAGGGCGCTGTCGATGAGGACTGGATCGGCCACGACCAAAGATCCTTTCTGCTACTGTGCCCCACCTGTCACCGGCAGGATCGTTGCCGAGTGCGCCAAGATCCCATCCGGGTACTCGTCCGAACATGTCCACACCTCGAGCTGCGCCGCACCGAACTCGTAGGACAGGAACGCCACGTCCACCTCGTGTTGGTGGTCGGTTCCAGCGTCCCACAGCGTCTCGATGATCGGATCGACCGCCCGATTGAAGTAGCCGCCCCGGAGCGTCAGCGTGCTGAACTCGCACCCGAACGCTGAGACCCGGCAGTGCGAGGCAACGTGGATGTCCGCACCCAAGTGCAGGAACGTCTTGCCGACCGACGCCTGCACCGGAATCTCCAACGCCTGGACGCACGGATGCAACGGCCGGATGTCGCTGGAGAACGGGGCATAGTGCGGGCGATGGGTGATGAGCAGGACGTGCTGCCCGGCCCATGCCTCGCACGCGACGTTGAGCCACTGCCGCTGATCCGACTCTGGATCCGACCACCCGGACCGTTCGGGGTTGCCAGTCTGGTTTCCCGGAGGGTTGCAGTTTCGGTACGTATCCTCGCCGGCCGATGAGATGTGCGGCGAGTTGTTTGAGCAGAAATAGATCCGCACACCTTCGATGGTGAGCATTCCCCAGTCGTTCGCCCCGTAGATTTGGGGGAACGCAGCCTTGAGGGCCGCGTGGGGATCGTCTGCCACCGTGCCGTAGGGCACCGAAGGCGGTGACGTGGTGTCGTGATTCCCGGGCGCGATGTAGATGGGTACCGTTAGCTCGCCAGCCAAGAAGTCTAACAGGGTGTACGGCTCCGCATTCAGCAGCGCATCACCTGAACAGAGCACCGCAGCCGGAGCGCGATCCTCAATCAGCTCGCATGCGCGTCTCTGGTGAGCATCCGCCTCAGGGCCGGCTGTTGGCTGGTGCCAGTCTGAGATCAGCGCGAACGTCGGATAGGTGGGAGCGAAGGGCATGGTTAGAACCCCGCGGTAGAAGGTCCACGCTTGACCACGATCACGCCGAAGATGATGTCGTTGGTGCTGCCCCCACGATCGAAGTGGATCTCGCCGTCGTAGCATTTGGCTGAGACCACATTGTTGGCCGCGGTCGATCCGGAAAGCTCGATCGGCCAGCAGATAGCGAAGTCTCCCGACTCCACGCCCGCTACCTTGACCGTGAGCGTGCTTGTCCCGCCCGCGATGGTGTCCTGGAAGGCGATCGTCCGGTTGAGCATCCAGTGGCCGCCCTGGACGTTCAGCGAGGCGGAGGCAGAGTCCCCCGCGGCGAAGGTCGTCCCCGTGGTGATGCGCCCGGCAACGGCCGTCGTGTCCCCCGACCCGTTCCCGAATCGGTCGTACCGCTCCGTCTGGATCGCACCCTGGAACGTCATCACGTCGGACGCCGAGTTGCCGAGCGTGGCGTTCCCGCGGATCTCCACGGTGGATCCGCTCTCCGCGATGAGTGATCCGCCCGACTCGACCGTGATGTCCCCGCCGCTCTTGACGTCGGTCCCGCCGTAGATTTCTCGAGCCCCCGTCAGCTCGACCGCACCGCCACCAGTCGGCGGCGAGATCCGCGCCGTGAAGATCGTCTGGAACTGGGCCGAGTCTGGAGTGCCGAACCAGAGCCGCCCACCTGTGGCAAGCTTGTCCGGGGTCAGGCCCGTGTCCACCTTCGCGGCGGTCACCGCAAGATCCTGGAGGGCTGCCGTGGGAATCGAGGTTGTGCCGTAGTCGGCTTCCGCAAGGGATCCATCGACGATCTTGGAGCTGTTGATCGCGTCGGCTGCGACCTTGTCGAGCGTGACCGCACCATCGGCGAGCGTCGTATCGTCCACCGCGTCCTTCGCGGCTAGTCGCCCGTGCAGGAAGATCGACTCCGCGTAGAGCGTGTCCACTGCGCTGTCGATCCGGTAGACCGTGTAGCGGCCACTCCGCTCGATGTTCGTCCATCGGTGGAGATTGGACCGCACCCACGTCGCATCGAACTGGTTGTCGGCATCGCTCGTGTCCGCACTCTCGACGTAGGCCCGGAAGACGGCCGTGGAGTCGCTGTTCGCGGTGTCCGTGCCTGGGTAGTAGACCCAGTAGTCTTCCTGGACCGACTGCGAAGACAGTGACACCCAGTCGGATGTCCCCGCGAACGTGCAGACGTAGATGAAAGCCAGCATGCCGAGGATCGAGATTCGGCGGAACATGGTCAGCGCCTCCTTGTGCGGCCCGCAGCGACGAACCCGCCGCCACTCTCCAGGCCCGTGTCCGTGTCCGGGGACTTCGCGGCCGTCGTGATCGCATCGAAGGCCCGCAGATCGACCGTCGTCGTCCAGTTGCCCAGGTCGTGCCGGGCGCCCAAGATTTCGTAGTTGGTAGCGGAGCCGTCCGAGACCAGCCGCTTCGCCTGCATCGCGACCGTGGCACCCGCGAACGCGCTCGGGAACAGGGGGATCACCACGCCCTCGGCCATCAGCCGCGGGTCCTTGTCGCGCGTGGCATGCGCTTCGGCCAGGATCGGGGCGTAGACGTCGTTCACGAACCGGTTCTGGATCTTCCGGTCCCGCCGCTCTCCAGAGAGCGCCGCAATCCCCGCGCTCAGGTTGTGCCTGTAGGATCGGTGCTTCATCTCAGCCGTGCGGTAGCCGGGGGTCTCGATCACGACGCCGTCGCCCGGGTAGAGCTTCCGCTCGGCGATCGAGAGGTTGTCGTCGACCGCGATCCCGAACTCCAGACCCGTCCCACCCAGCCGGTGCAGCTTGTTCACCTGGCGAACCGAGACGTAGCCGAGGAGTGGGGTCCCCGCGTCGTGCGCTTCCGCGACGGACCCCCACTCTCCCCGGGCGTTGACCTCCACGTACCCGGTGTCCCAGGAGCCGACCGTGCCGATCACTCGCTCGACCGTGCAGAACTCGCCGTCGACTTGGACGATCATCCCCGCCGCGAGCTGGGAAGTGTCCGTCACCTGCCAGGTCGTGCTGGAGTTCGAGATCGCGCCCACGAGCTGGGCCACACCGTTGGGACCCGTGCTGGACTCCCATTCGAGAGCCGGGTGGATCTCGACCTCGGAGTAGATCGGAGCGTTGACCCCCACGCTGGAGGTGAGCGTCAGGATGATCGCCTGCTGGCTCGGGCTGTCGGCCGTGATGATGTAGTCCCGCAGCGGCCCGTCGAGCACCCGGACCTTCCCACGGCTCTGCAGCTCCTGCTCACCGGCAAAGTACCGGCCGCCCTTCTTGGTGATCCCGCGGACCGTGATGGCCACCGCCGAGGACACGACAGCGACCGCCAGGTAGCACTGGGCAACCTCGGCGAGCCGGCGCCAGCGGAACATGCCCGCGGAGATCATCGTCTCGTAGTCGCCCCCGGCCGTCGGGTCGTTCCCGTGCACGGAGACGATCTCCACACGCATGGGACGCGGCGTCCGCGAGCGCACCAAGAACTCGCCTGCGAACGTCGAGTACCCGGCCTTCAGGCGCTCCACCTGCGGCTCCCCAGTGGAAGCCGTCTCGTAGGGCACGACCTCCACGCTGGTCGCGACGTCGTCGTAGGAGATGCGCCGGAGGTACCCCGGCTCGGCCGGCAGCTCGTCGTTGTCCTGGGGGTTGACGACCCCGTATTCCTCGATGTCCTTGAGGGTAGCGATCGAGGTGTCCTCCACCCGCTCGTCGACCACGATGGATTGCGCGGTCGTGCTGTGCCGGAGCCGGAAGTCGGGGCAGAGCTCCAGAATCGCCTCCAGAGCTTCCCGGCAGTTCATGCCCGAGAAGTCGGCGACCTCGAGGACTGGAGCGATCACCTGGGAGAGCTGCACGAGCGGGTAGAGCCCTGGGACGTGGTGCTGCGAGGCTGGCTTGGCAGCGTCGTAGGTCCAGTCCTCGTGGGTCATCGGCGGGAGGAGCCCCGGGGCCATGCCCCAGAGCGATCGGCCATAGCCGTCGGAGCCGGTCATCCGGACACCGTAGTCGGTGGCCACGTAGTGCTCGATCGGGTGCACCGGACGGCCATCAGCGAGCTGCGTCCAGGTGACCGAAGTGGTGAACGTGTTGATGACGACCTGCCACACCGTCCCGGTAGCCTGGTCGATGAACTGCACCGTCGCAGTGTTGATGGTCGAGGCGATCGTGGTGAAGCCCGAGAACGGCATGCCCGAGCGCGGCCCCTTGTAGCCCGAGGTGCCGAGCATCTGGAGCACCGTCAGGTTCGTCGGAGACGTTCCCTTGAGGACCGCAAGACCATAGGCAAGTCCCGCGACGTTCGCACGATTGAGCACAACGCCGATCACCGCACCACAGGAATTCGATCCACCCGATCCCCCGGATTGCAGGGTGGGGTTGTAGAGGTCAACGATCATGCGGGCGTTGTCCGGAGTCTCACCCGTGGGCGTCTCGCTCCAGAGCGGCCCGCCCGTAGTCACCACGCCCGCAACAGTGCGCCGGATCCAGTAGATGGCTGCGCGCGACCAAGGAATCGTGGCCGAGGCCGATTCGTTCCACTCGATCGTAGACAGCCACCCGTAGAAGTCGGTCGTGGATGTGTTGCTCGGCGCGAGCGACCACGCCAGGATCTGCCGGTCCCACATGGGCTCGGTGCCGCCGAGAGTGAAGTTGTCGGAATCGGGATCCGTGTCGATGTCGTTCCAGTCGCCTTTCGCAAGCGCGTACTGGTGCGTGCCGGCGTTCTTCGCGATCCAGTACCAGGAGTCGTCGTGCTGGAGCGGCCGGCCCCGGAACGCCGTGGAGAGGTAGTACCGGAAGTGGCCGTAAGCCGTGGCGCTCAGATTCGCCGCGATGAAGAAGATGTAGGACCCCACGGGGAAGCTCTCGTCGTCAATCCCGTACTGGTTGTCCGCGGTGTAGTAGGTCCCGAGGGCGGGCTCGGGAGTGTAGCCGAACCACAAACTCGTCTTGAGCGACACGGTGTTTCCCAGCACCGAATCGAAGGTCTGGCTCACATGCTGAGGGAACGGGACCATCGGCGGCTCGCCGTAATACTGCTCAGCGGACGACCCAAGTCCGTCGTTATACCCGCAGTAGTAGTAGGCAATCCCCCCAGGAATGGCTTGTATGCCCTTGCGCAGCGTCTCGAAGGCTCCCCACATGGACTTGTTGGCCGAGGGCGAGCCCGAGATCACGCCGTCCGCCGCCGTCCACAGCGACTGCCGCATGAGCCAACGCGCCGAGGTGTCCTGCGAGACGTTGCCCTGTTCCACCGTCATCACCGACAGGTAGACCGTGCCGCTCACGTCCCGCGCCGTCATCGCCACCGGATACCATGCGCGCAGACTCGTGGACTGATCGGGTGTCGTGATCCACTCCCACCGGCCACGCACGATGTTGAACCGGCCGAGTCCGCCGCTGCGTTGGTCCTGCCGATCCGGGACCACGAACCCGACGTAGAGAATGTCCTCGTCGTTGGGATCCGCTGCGAAGCACTTGGGCACCCACCGCTCGATTGACATCCCCGTGGCACCGGTGTACCCGGGACACGGCCCCCAACTCGACGGCACCGCGGCAGAGGCCACCGGACGCGTCAGGTCTGACACTGCGATCGAGGCCACTCCTGACGGCGTAGACGCCTGGAGGAGCCGTTCCACCAGGAACGAGAGATGCGCGCCGAGGTACCACTGCCCGCCCTCTTTTACCGTCTCGGCGGACTTGTTGGCCAACGTCGAAAGCGGAGACCGCAGGAGCAGCGTGGCCTCGCGGTTGGTCGTCTGCACGTCGTAGATGAGCCAGTAGCCGAGCGTCGAGATCGACGATCCCGTGGACGCCACGGCGATCCGGACCCGGACATATCGCCCCACCCAGCCGGTGAACGTGTAGCCGTTGATCGTGAGCGGGGAACTCGGGCCGATCGGAGCGTCGAAGATCCCGTACGGCTTGTCCTCGTACGGATCGTTCGCCATCGTGAGCGAGCTGATTTCGTCGATGATGATCTGCTTGCCCGCCTCCATGCGGCTCGTGACCACGGGGAGCGTGCGAAGCCCGGTCTCGTACTGATTGCCCCCGGTGAGCGCGTTGAAGTCCAGCCACTGCCCGCCGTCCTCTTGGATCTCGATGAGGACCCGAGACAGCTCCGGGGTTGCCGAAGCGTAGATCGCGTGCGTGGCGGTCACAGGATGCGCTCCGTCAGCCCGGCCACACCGGACCAGTACGGCGGGTCCCAGTAGACGTCAGTCCCGACGTTCCACGGCTCCTCAGTCGAGTCGAAGTCGTAGTACCCGATCGACGGCATCCCCGAATGGTTGGTCTTGAGCAGGATCGGCCATTGCCCGCCGCCTGGATTGTCCGAGCCCTGGTAGGTCCGGCCCATGTTGTACGCGTGCGCCCGGCTCAGCTCCGTGTGCGTGTCGTCGTCCATGATCGCGTGGGCCAGATCGATGTGCCACGGCTGCACCCACCGGTTCTGCCCGTTGATGTACCGGCGTCCCCCGATCGCGGTGCGGAACTCCTCGCGCATGCCCATGCGGCGGGCCGTCGTCCCGGGGTGGGTCGGCATGTAGCCGAGCACGTAGGAGTTCTCCAGGTCGAACCAGAGTCCGCAGCCGACGAAGCGGAAGACGCGGTTCATGCTGCTCGTGTTGTCGTATCGGATCGCGAGCTGGTGATAGGCCGCGCTCGCGGGAATCGTGAAGTTGAGCGTGCCCGTCGTGAGGGTCCAGCTGCTGGGGGTTGACGACTGCGCGGAGATCGGCGTCTGCGTGCTGCCCACCTGGGAGCCGCTGCTGTCGTAGGTGTAGTGCTCCAGCCTCCAGGAGCCGGACCCGCTGACCGAGTACCACTCGACCGCGTAGAAGAAGTTCGCCGCGGCGTTGGCCACGCACTGGCCGTACGGCGTGAGCGGAGAATAGTAGCGCCGGGTGGTCGTGCTGGTGCCCGAGATGCTGAGCCGCTGGGCCCGCATGTGACCGTAGGAATTGGGTCCGCCGTCGGCCGCGTTCAGGCTCAGCGCGGCGTTGTCGCGCTCCCAACCCGCGGCTCCCTGCGAGTTCGCGGCGATGCCGGTGTCCGGGACGGAGAGCGTGGAGTTGGGGATCCACAGGCCGAGCGAGATTTGCGGGTTGGAGATCGTCATGCGGCGCTCGTCACTCGGCGGATGTCCGAGGGTCGGAACTGGTTGCTGCGCAGCATGTCCTGCATCATCGGACCCATCTCGCGCTGCAGGAAGTCACGCATGCCCTCGCGGCCGTAGATCACGGTCCCCGGGTAGTTGATCGTCACGTTGGGCCCGCGCGTCTCGGGCATCGAGGGCAGGACCCGGATGCCATCGCTGGCCGAGCTTGCGAAGCCCCCGGAGCCGGAGATGCGGGTGGTCCCACCACCGCCGCCCGCCACACCACCAAACGAGCGGGATCCTGTGGCGGAACCACCCCCGCCTCCCGTTGCAGCGGACAGCCCCCCACCGAAGGCAATGAGGCCGGCGCCGGCTGCGGCCATCTGGGAAGCGTTGCCCTCCATGAACGGAATAGCCGCGATGGCAGCCGCTTTCAGCAGGTAGTAGGTGCCCTCCTTGAGCGCGGTCATCCCCAGCGCGTGGAGCTGAGCCTTCGAGGCCCCGAAGATCGCCTCGGTCATCGCATTGGCCATGGGATCGGCGGCCGCGGTCAGGGCGTCGAAGGTGGCGAGCGTGCCCTTGCCGAACTCTTCTTCGATCGCCTGGCGCATGGTGATCGCACCGGTCTGCACCTTCAGCATCAGCTTGTCCCACGAGGATGCGACCTTGTCGATCTGCTTGTCCATGTCCAGCCCAAGGATCGAGGGCTCGATCGGAGGAGCGCCTGTCACGGTGCGCGGACCGCCCCAGGGAGAGCCGGGCATACGGTTGGCGATTCCCGGCCGCGGGATGGCTCCCTGAGCCGCCCAGTAGGCTTCCTGCTCGCGCTTGGACCGCTCGAGCGAAGACATCGCGGGTGCGCCGGCCCCGGCCGTGGGACCGTAGAACGGATACTGGATCACGTCCTGCGGGCTGCCGAGAAGGCCGGCCCACGGCCCGTACGTGGACGCCTGGTTGTCCCTGATGCTCACCCCGTACATCGGGTTCATCCAGGCCCGCGAGGACTGCATGCGGGCGATCTGCGGGCTGTAGCGGCCCCCGAACACGTCCTGGACAAACGACCCCGAGGAGACGACCGCCTCCGTGCCTTGCCGGAGTCGCCTGGCCGCTCCCAGGATGAGCTGCGCATCGGGGGTCTTGCTCCACCACTCCAGATACCGGACCGCGAGCGTCATGGCACCGCCCAGCTGCTCGCCGATGTCGCGGAAGGTGCCGTCTGCGTTCATCTGCTGGAGCTTGGTCAGGACCGAGTCGAGCCCCTTGCTCATCCCGCCCCCAAATCCCTCGCCGGCCATCTGCCGTTGCGCCTGCTCCCACTCGTTGGCGATCGCCCCGAGCTTGCCGCGGGTGGTCTGCTGCATCCGGTCCATGCCGCCGTTGAACTTCTGCTCCAGGAGCCGGAGGACACCCTCCCAGATGGTGTCGAGGTCTTGGGAGGTCTGGTAGCTCAGGGTCTCCAGTCCCATGATCTTCTTGATCTCGGGCCGGGTGACGCCGTAGCGCTCGATGGGGTCGAGCTCGCCGCGCGCCGCCGCCAGCATGGCTGTCACCGCATCGTTGAGGTCACCACCCCGGAGGGCCGCGGCATTCCCGGCCGCGCGAAGGGCACGCTCCGAGTAGCGGGAGACGGTCTGCATGTAGAGCGCCGCCTGCTCCACGTCCGCGATGTTGAAGATCCGGTTCCGCTTCGAGAAGTCGGACAGCGCGCGCATTCGCTCGTCCACGGCCGTCACCGAGCCCAGGAACGCCTGCCAGGCCGCGCGCGTGTCCTCCACGCGCATTCCGGCCCGGGCCACACCCTCCAGGCGGCTGGCGACCGTGAGGCCGATGCGAGCGACCGCGTCCAGCGCCACACCGATCCCCAGGAAGGCAGCCGTCGCGCGCTGGTAACGGTTCCCGTCGCCGATCTTGTCCAGCTGCTGATTGATCCGCGTCAGCTCACGGTGCATGTCCCCCGTGAGGTCGAGCTGGCCGACTGCGCGTTCTCGGAACACGTCACTTCCCCCGCGGCGTCATCTTGTCGATGGTGTCGTGCGCCGTCATGCGCGCTGCCCGGACCGTCAGGAACAGATCGCTCTCGAGGTTGGTCCGTGGGTACCGGCCGTACTCGGACGCCTCCACCTCCAGGCGCATAGCGTCTACCGCATCGGATTCGAGGAAGGCCATCGGACAGACGAACCGGCCGCGATCGTCTCTCGGTCCCAGCTCGGGCGGCTTCGTGATGTCCATGATGTGCAGGATCTCCTCACGCTTCATCGTCCCGTAGCCTCTAAGCCTCGCCGTCCTGCGCCAGAGCAGGCAGCACCGTCCCTCGTCCAGCCGTGCCGACTTGCACGCCCCGCAGTCCCAGGGATTGAGCTTGTGCAGGGAGTTCGGCTTGGACCGCTCCCCAAGCTCGTTCAGGCTGCGGGCAAAGGCGGCGAGGCGGATTCTTTTCCCAGGTCGGACTTCATCGTGTTCGCCGCGTGCACAAGCGTCGTCAAAATCGTGTACCAGGACACGGGCAGCCCCCGCAGGAACCCTCTGATTTCGTCTTTGGTGGAAAGGGTCCGGGAGCCGTCCGGTCCTGGTGCGTTTTCGATCTTCGTGCAGAACTCGCCGAACGCCTCGACGTGCGCCTCGTTCACCGCCTTGCGCAGCTCGGGGTCATTCTCTTCCTGGTGCGCCATGAGGCCCACGGCTTGCCGGCGTTCCTGCATGGCGATGATCTTCGCGTTGCCCTCGTAGGTGAGCACCTTGAACCAGAAGACGGTTCGAGGTTCGCTCTGATCCATCGGCAGCACGTAGGGCTGCGCGGTGTTGGGGTCGAGCCAAGGAAGCATTCCGGTCTCCTTCTTTCTTCCGTGGTGTGGGGGTTCTACGACCAGGTGATCGCGGCAATCGTGCCGATCAGCTGGATCGAGGACGTGTCGACATAGGCGTACTCGAACGGGAAGGTCACGAGGCCCATGCCGTTCTGCTCGCCGTCCGTGGGGGACGGCAGGATGTTCACGTCCGCCGCGATCGAGCACACCGGGGAGCCGCTGACGAAGGACACCTCCTTGACGGTTTTCGCCGCCGCCGCGGTGAGCAGCAGGTCGTACTCGTCGCTCGTGGCGCCCGAGCGCATGACCGTGATGTCTCCGGTGACCGTGAGCATCCCGCGGAACATCGCATCGGGCGTGGTCCCGTTGTTCGGAGACCGGCTGCCCGCGTTGGCGATCGTGATGTTGCCGCCGACGAAGTTCTTGCTCGTGGTGTCCAGCTTGAACGTGATGTCGCTGGTCGTGAACGGCTCCGCGGTGTCGGTGGCCGTGACCGAGGACGCCGAAAAGTCGTCGATGTCCGCGGCGTTGGCCGCCATGAATCCGGCCGTAATCATGGGCCGGCCGAGATCCGAGCCCACCGGGGGGATCGACAGCCCGAGGGAGGTGCAGATGGCTCCCACCACCTGGTGCACACCCTTCTCGGACGAGGCGATCCCGCCCTCCATGTGCAGGTAGATCGGCGTCGACTGAATGGGCACGGTGTACGGCCCGATCGTGTGCTTGGTCCCGTCGTGAACGCCCACGCTCTGGAGTAGCGAAGCGCCGAAGATCGTCCAGGCCGCGGGCGTGAACGGGGTCACGATCTGGAAGTCGGTCTCGACCCGTCCCAGCGTCTTCTGAGAGGCCGAGACGCCGGGAATCCCGCTCGTGGACAGGCCCCAGGTGTTGAGGCTCTGCTGGGGCCGCGGGAGGAAGATCGAGGACTCGCGGAGCTCGTAGTCCCACGCGGTGCTTTCGGTGGCCGTCACCGAGGTCTTGTACGCGAGGCGCACGCCTTCGCGCTGAAACATTGCCTTGGAGTCGCCGACCGCCATGATGGAACCCTCCTACGAACGTGGGTAGATCGCGTCCGACCACATGCCGTTGACGCGGAACTCGTAGCGTGAAATCGCAATCTGGAAATGCCCGCTCGGATCGTCGACCGGGATCGGGGGAACGCTCTCGATCCACCGCCAAGCCGCCGAGGACCCGCCTTGCCCCGCACTGATCGTGTAGCTGTTGCGCCGCTCGTCGCTCAGGATGGATTCGACGATCGCCTGGTACCGGCGCAGCCTGTGGAACACGGCCTCGCGCAACTCACCGTCGGTGTTGTCGTCGTCGAGCGAGGCGTGCCGGATCACCACGGAGATGGTGTACGACTGCGGCCCCCAGAACTTGTTCGTGTCGTCCTGCACCTGGCGCTCAACCGACTCGGTAAAGAAGCGGATCTCGTACTCGGACGACGAAGGGGTGACGTCGCCCGAGACGACATCCGCGGACGCGAAGTCTGCCAGCACGGCCCCGGACACGGTGTACTCGCGGATCAGGTCGCGCATGTTGTCCATGGCCACCAGGTCCGGCGCGCAGGTGTAGCACCAGACGGAGTCGAGCACGTCTCCACTCG
The DNA here is from genome assembly GCA_020431745.1 of Candidatus Eiseniibacteriota bacterium. Classification (GTDB taxonomy): domain Bacteria; phylum Eisenbacteria; class RBG-16-71-46; order CAIMUX01; family CAIMUX01; genus JAGQHR01. Next base: position 17,611 of record JAGQHR010000001.1, on the reverse strand, counting down.
CGACGGCCCCGGAGACCTTCAGGACGATGCCGAGGACCGCGCCCGTGTACGGGCCGGAGACCGGAACCGACACCGTCCACGAATCCAGCGCGGTCCCCGAACCTGCTTGGGCCTCGGCCCTCGTGGCGTACGCGGTGATGGAGATGTCTCCACCGTTCGCCTTGGTGACGGCGAGATAGATGTCGCGCTTCTGCACGTCGGTGACATCCAGCCCGATCTCATCGATCCGGAAGAGCGGATTCGCAGCCTGGTAGGCGGTGTCTTCGAACAGGGCTCTCACCGCAGAACCTCCAGGTCAACCAACTCGAACTCCGATCGACTGATGAACTCGAACCCCTCGGGTGTCGAGACCGCGGTGTGCCGGGACGCCCGGAACACCAGATGCGGGAACTCGGCCCGCCGCTCATCGCTCAGGATCGATTCCGCCGCCGCGTGCAGCTGCCGGCACTCCCGGAACGAGTCCTCGTCGTCCAGCTGGCGCGCGCGCGTCTCCAGGACGAACGGAACCCGCTTGGTGTCCGGCCTCGTCGACAGCCCCCACGCATGCGTGATCGGGGGCGTCTGATACACAGCGATCAGCGGAACCATGTGCGCCTTTCCGGGCGGACCGCACTGGACGGTGACGCCCTCTAGCACCCCCCCGAGGTGGTGTACTCCTCCAACGTGTCCTTCGCGAGCGTGCAGGTCTGCTCTTCCTTGGACGTGTTGAGCTGCGCGCCTCCCGGGACCTTCCAGACGCTCCACACCGGATTGCTCTGCACGTCGTTCGGCAAAGTCGCGATGTGGAACCCGTCGTAGTCGCCACCGTCCGCAATCGTGAAGTCCTGCGGGTCGGTGATGTCCTCGGTAGACGTCGCAGCCGTCGCCACCAGACCCGTCACGCCCCCGGCCTGCGCGTGCGCCAACGTGTCATAGACCTTCAGGATCAGTTCGCTCTGACCGTCCGCGCGCATCAGCACGAAGAGATCGGGACCGACCGTCCAGGGGAGCCCGCAGGTGACCGTGTAGGGCGGAAGTCCGCCCACGGAGTTGATGCCCACGGACGTCCCGCACATGTTGACGACCTGGCACAGCGCCGTCTCGTGATCGAACCCTGGCTTATCCCAGACCCAACTGACCTGCACGTTGACCTCCCAAGGTGTAGCGCAGCATGCGCCGCTGCAGATTACGCACGTCCAAGCCGTAGAACTGCAGGTGAGGACGAGCGGGAACACGGTGCGGGTGCGTCTCTCGAGCGAAGTGCTCGGTTCCGTTGGCATCCCTCCAGCGCAGGACGCCCCCAGCCTTCCTTGGCCGCACCGTGAAAGTGCCGGAGTTCTTGCCCCCCGTGTGGTGCAGGCTCGGGTAGTCGTACCCGTCCGCACTGCGGGCCTCGTTCGAGATCGTGGCCGTCCACCAACCACCCTGCGTGCGCTTGGTCACGACCCGGTAGCGGCGAGACATGCGCCCGAACTGGAAGAGCGAAGAGGCCCGGCCCCCGAGCAAGACCTTGCTGTGCCCCTTCTGCGCCACGGTGGACTGCCGCAGCGGCTTCCACGGCCCCTGCCCATGCTCGCCACCGACGCGCCCCCCCCGCTGGTACATGCCGAGGATGCGCCGGGGGACATCGGTCCGGCGCCACGGCTCGATCACCGCGAGCTCGGGATGCTCGAATCGGTGGAGCATGTCGGCCGCGAAGCGGGGATTGCCCGAGTGCCAGCGGAATTTCACGCCGAGGCCGGCCATCAGGAGGTGGCCCTCGTCTCGTCGCGCTCCTGGTAGTCGAGCTCGTCCCCGACGAACATGGCGTCGTATGGCTGTGTCGGATTGATGTCGCCGAACTGGATGGAGTCGTTGTTCGTCACACCGTCGAGCGGCATCTCTCCCGTGGCCACCTTCTCCAGCAGGTCCATGCCCCGCTCGTACCAGGTCTTGGCCAAGCCACTCTCGTCGTTGTCTTGGGATAGTCGGTTCTGCCAGATGACCGAGGCGGTGATGTAGCAGGCGATCGCGACCACGACCGAGGGCGCCGTGGTGAACGGGGCGCCGCGGCCGGCCAGCCTCGCATCGATGATGGGGTCGGCGAACAGCCCGGAGGTGTCCGCAACGACTGTCGCATCGTCGTCGATAGCTTTCTGGATCTTCTTCGAGACATCCAGAACACCGGCATTGGTCGCGTAGGCCACGGCCGCTTACTCCTTCAGCTTCGCGTCGGGGTTGATCGGTGGAGTCGGCTCCTGGACCAGCTTCGGCTTCGTGAGTGGGTTCCCGCGGCGGTCCGTGGCGCCCTCGGGCAGCTCGTACGTACCGTTCCAGATCGCGGCCACGGTCTCGGACACGTCCCAGGTGCCCTTGGAGAAGTCCATCTCCGTTCCGGCCGTGAGCAGGGACCCTTTGACGTAGGCGCCGGCCCGGGGATCGGGGATCCGGCAGTCCTCTTTCACCGTGATCTTGGGCATCTATCGACCTCCCGGAATGACAGCAAACGTCCCCGCCGTCACGTTGTTGAGAGACGCAGCGGTCACGGTCATGCGCATGAGAGGAGCCGGAACAGCAGGCGCCTCCGTGACCGTCGGCGTCCCCTCGTTGACGGCGGTCCCAACCCAGGTGAGCGAGGCCGTAACACCCGTGCCGGTCCCGGGCGTCAGCGCCTTGAGGGTGATCCAGGTGTTCCCGCCGTCCCAGGAGCCGTCGATGTCGATCGTTGGACCGCTCGTGGCCTGCGTGTACTGGTAGAAGAACGAGACCGACTGCGCATTGCTGCAATCGACGGCCTCACCGTTGAGCGGGGTTCCGCTCGCCACAGTCTGGCCTTGGACGGCCCAATATCGTGCCATGCGGAACCTCCTGCGCTACCAGAGCGAAACCGCGGTCGCTGATCCGAAGGGCGGGATCCAGATCAGAATTGCGTAGTCCTTGGACCCGTCCGGAGCCGTGTTGAATGCGATCGTGTTGGACTCGATCGCCGTGGCTGAGGTCGCCACCGTGGGAGCCGTACCCTCAGGAGTACCGGCACACCACGAGTGAAGCACCGTGTTGAACGGTAGCGTCACCGGGAGTTGGAGCTTGGCCCCGATGCCGACCGACACCATCACGTTTGCGCCGTCCTGTTGGTTCACTGCCAGCGAGTCCAGGGTGTAGAACGCCTTCGACCCGGTGAGCGTGCCCAGAGTGTTCTCCACGAGCGTGAAGTCCTCGGAGATCGCCGCACCGTTGACGTTGGTCCCGTAGACGGTAGCGGTGCCCCCGTTCACGTTGGCCTGGGTGCCGCTGACCGTGAGGGTGATGTTGCGGGAGAACGTCTCGGTGCGAGAGGTTCCCAGCACGTTGAACGCAGCGGTTCCGACCACTTCCGCGGACGTGAACGCGTAGCTCGTGTCCTGACTCGTGGACGTTCCGTAGGTCGAGTGCACGTAGTCGGTGTCCGCCGCAGCCGGGTTCAGGAACTGCCAGGCGACCAATTTGCCGCTCTGCATGAACTCCTGATCGCGGAAGATGGGCGGGATCAATCCGATCTGTGCGGACTGCGCCTGCAGCTGCCCGAGCGCGGACATGAGCACGATGAGCGAGAGCCCCAGAAGGGCCAGAACCTTGCGCATGGTCAGTTTCCTCCTCCGGAGCCCTCGGTCGTCTTCGGCTCCTGCGTCGGTTCGTTCAGGATGCGCACGCGACCGAAGCGGGCCCACTTCTGAGCCTTCTCGCGCGGCATCTGCATGAGCTTGCCGGCCTCAACCAGCTCGTACTTGATCGGGTCGCGCGACATCTTCAGCCGCTCATGCCCCTTGGGGTCCCACTTGAACTCCACCAGGACTTCGACCTTCACCATGTCCGATGACTTCGCCATCTCGATTCACCTCCGGTCTTTGAGTGAAAGGACGGGGACGAGCCGGAGCTCGCCCCCGTCTGGTTGGGGTTACGTGGTCAGCACGTCCTGGATGAGAGCGCCGGCCGTGAGCAGAGTCGCCTTGCACTGGAAGAAGGCAGACGCCTCGGTCACGTCCTGCTCGGGGTCGTCCTCCCGCCACGTCCGGATGCGGATGTCCGATCCGTACTCGCGGTGGTTGAACGTGTACCCGCAGGAAGGCTCGTCGATCGCAGGAGTCGGGGACACGTAGCCGAGCCAGACCCAGTCATCGAGGACCGGGGAGTAGCTGGCGGTCGCCCCCGCGTTGGCCGTGTTCTCGATCGCCTCGACGACCACGATCTCCTCGACGTCGAACAGCACCTGGAGGATCCCCAGGTTGATGACGGCCGGCGAGGACGGCGACGCACCCGAGATGGGACGACCCGAACCCGGGGTGACGCCGATGCGTTCCAGGATGTACGGGTTGTTCCGCAGGTGCTCGTACGTGTTATACGAGAACGCCATCTTGTTCACGCGCTTGCCGATCGTGTTCTGGATCGAGAGCTTCTGGGTGGTCACGTCGATGATCGGGTCCCGGGTGGCTGTGTTCATGTTCCAGCCACCCGCGGCGTCGATCGTGGACGCTCCCGTCCAGGCCGTGGAGGTCAGGACGCTCGCGATGGTCTTCTCAGCAGCCAGACCGATCTTCTCGCCCACCCGCCGCGCCGCGTTCATCTCGCGCAGAATCGCCATATCGGCATTCATGCGCACGCGCTTGGGGATGGGCCAGGCGAACTTCCATTCGTCCAGCGAGAAGGTGTCGGTCGAGGTGGAGAATCCACCGCGCGGAGTCTTCGAGCCCGGTCGCACCTTCCGGGCCTCGTGGCGCAGGATGTCGCCCGCCGTCCAGATGTGGATGACGTCGGTCTCCTTGTCCACGGGCACCGGGGTGAAGATGTTCCGGAGCTTGAAGTTTTGGTTGTAGCCGCCGATGGCGACGTTGTCGAGAGCCCGGTTCTGATGGACCGAGCCCACCGTCGGATTCGATGCAGGCATGGTTCACCTCCCCTTAGGCGTTCTCGCCGATGTTGATGAAGATCGGGACCAGGTTGTCGGCCGCTGCCGCTTCCTCGAAGAGGGGCTGCGCGCAGTAGTGCGTGGACGACTGCGTGGCAATCTTTCCCGAGGTCGTGGTCGGTCCGAGCAGGTCCGCGTTGGCCGCGATGGTCGTCTGCGCGATGCAGAGCGAGGTCCCGCTGAGCCGCGTACGGATCAGATCCCCGGAAGCCGTGGCGGCCTCCTGGGCAAACCCGATCGCGATCTGCGTGGCCGTCGTCGTCGCGATGATGGCGCCAGCGGTCGAGCTGACACGCACGCACGCGAACTGCGAGAAGGTCCCGCCAGCGGTCCGGTCGACGTCGAGTCCGACTCCGAAGTCGGTGGCTCCGATGGTCATCGCTCACCTCCCTCGTCGTCGTTCGACTTGTACCGATGCGTCTCCGCTTCGTACTCCTCGCGCAGCTTGGGGTCGCGGGTGAGCACGAGCATGAACGCCTTGCCCGGGTCAGGCTCGCCGTCGGTCATCACCGAGGGGCTGCCCTTGTCGATCAGGGCCTGCGAAGCGAGCATCACGCGCTCGACGGCGGAGAGCTTCTCCGTCTCCTCGCCGTTGCCGTTCAGCCCGTCGGCGCCGGTCGTGTCCGGCTGGTTGGGATTGGCCTTGCCCTTGTTCCGCTCCTCGCGCTGCGGGAACGACAAGAGAATGGCGATGGAAGAGTCGAGCAGGTCTTCGTCGTGCACGACCTTGGAGAGCTTGGTCGTCCACTCCTCGGCCTGTCCGGGCTCGATCCGGCGCTCGTCGACGGCGCGCTTGACGCTGTCCTTCACGCGGCCGAGCTGGATCTTCTTGATTCGCTCCAGTGCCTGGTCATGGGCTGCCTGGAGCTGAGCGGTGTCGCTCATAGTCTTCTCCTTGGAGTCCGAGTTCAGGTCGGACGACTGATCGCCAGCCGTCCCAGTGTTAGAGTTCGCGGCTTCCTGAGCGCCCGGACTCCCCGGGGCCAACGGACTTGCCTCCAGCAGGACAAACGACCCGTCCGCGGCTAGCAGAGCGGGCGGGCAAACGTCCCCGCGCAGCACGCCGTCATCGGCAGCCATCTGCACGGGAGCAAGATCGGACACGGCAGGCTCGCTGAACCCCAGCCAGGCGCAGGCGTAGAGGTCCCCGGTTTCGGGATGGAGCTCAACGGAGCGGCCTCGGAGAATCTTGTTACGGACCATGTCGGCCACGTTCTTGGGCATCTCGGTGAACAGCTCGAGCGTGTCCCCAATGATCCGGGCGTCGGTGATCTTGCCCATGCCGGACTCGGAGCCGAAGAGTTCCCGGGCAGCGAGTTGCTTGGGGTCATGGGTCAGCTTGTTGATGACCGAGCGCGCACCGGCTTTTACGGACGACACAGCCTTCTTGAGCTTGTCCAGAGTGATCTGAACCTTGCCGGGCTTCCCGGAGCCGTCATCCGACGCCTCGAACTCGCCGACCTTGCACGCTTCGTACCAGAACTTGACGGGCGGGGGAGTGCTGCCGCCCTTCGCAAAGTCAGCGACCGGCTGCGCAGCCTCGACGTTGCGGTAGACGATCTTCTTGGCTTCGAGCCAGGCCAGAGCTTCGCCGAGGGTGAACTTGGCCGGGTTGAACTCGTAGCAGAAGCCCTCGCGGGTCTGCTGCCCCAAACGCATGCCCGTGAGGACCCGGACGCCGTCCGCCTTCTTTTGGGACTCGATCGTTTCCCGCACGAAGGAATAGCGGTCCGCGATGTAGATGCGGTGGACGTTTTCGCTCATCGCACAAAGCCCTCCGGGAGCCAAATGTCATCGAGCCGGCGCTTGGCCAGGTGAACGGTGACCTTCCCCGTCAGAAGGTTCGTGTAGTGGCGCACGATCCAATCGCTGTCGCACCACGGGCACCGGATGGTGTTGCCCGCTTTGTCGAGTGCGACCTTGGGGACCACGCTGCGCTTACCGCACTCGCAGTCGATCGGCACGCGATTGGGGATCGGCGGGGGCGGAGGCGGAACGATCTGGCCGGGTAGAAGGATCATCGTCCGCGCCCCCGCCCGATAGAGATCAACTGCACGCGCACAGAGTCTTCGGCCGTGCCCTCGGCCGGGTAGTACCAGGTCCCCTTGCGCACCCACGTCGAGACCGGATGCGTTTCGATCTTCTGGAGCCGCGTCTCGTGATCGCGCAGCTCGGCCTGGAGGTCGTCCGTCCCGGCCCATCTTCGGATGAGGTGGACCTGGAGCTGGAAGCTCAGGACGACGGCCACAGCAACGGCGGTAGCCACGAGGAATGCGAGGAGGGCCTTGCGGATCATCGCTCGGCCTCCATCCACAAGAGGACCGACTCAGCGTCCGGCACGTCCTGTGTGATCTTGCGAATCTCGGCAACGGACAATTCAGCAATCCAAGACGTGGGCAAGTCGCGTAGGCGAGCCGCAGCGGTTTCGGGTAGCCCGAGAACCGTAATAGCTTGCTCGGGCGTGAAACCTGTACGACCAGGCCTGTATGTCTGGTGGATCATGCAACCCTCCTCGGCTTCACCTCGATCCGGCGCGTCTTCGCCCGGTCCGCGTACTGCGCGCCGAACCCCGGAGCGATCAGCGACGGGCTCGGAAGCTGCCGCTTGGGCGTCACGCGCTCGTGCTCCCAGCGGTAGACGGGGATCCACCGGCTGTTGCACCCGTGGTGCAGCGGACTCTTCCAGGTGTTCTTGGCCTCGGCGTTGCGCTTGGAGATAATCTTCCCGTTCATCGCTGCGCACGCCTCGTGGTGATTCTTGGTCGTATCGGCGGCAACGAACCGCCAGCCGATCACGTCGGGATCGTTCTCGGTGGCCGCGAGAACCCCATCGGCCATGAAGCGGGTGCGATCGGTCTGCACCCAGCGGATCGCATACTTGGGCGAGATCGTGGGCGGCGCCTTCGCTTCGGCCAGAATCTGCTCGACGCTCTGCTTGATCCACTTCGAGAACGGCTTGTGGTCGCGTAGAAACTGGTCGCGCCGCTCCTTGTCCCGGACCCTCATGCGACGGCCCCTGGCCCGGCGCTGGGCATCGCGCACGATCTTGTCGCGTTCCTTGTCCACGGGATTGGGCCGGGCGAGCGTCAGGATCTTCGCGACGTCGGCCCGGGGAGCCGCATCGAGGATCTGTGAGTAGACCGACCGGATCTCGCGCTCGATCAGCTCGTGAGGTTTGACTCGCTTGCCCTGAGCGTCGAAGGCAGACTCCAGCACCGGCATGATGAGCGTGCGAACGTGGTGCACCGCGGCGTCGGCAAGGTTGGCCGCCTGGATTTCGAACCGCTCCAGCGCTCGTGGGGACAGGCTCGCATAGGGCGAGTAGCCGGGCCGGGAGGTGGAGAACACGCCGTCGATGTAGGCGCCGATGGTGAAGCGTACCCACTCGTCGGTGAGTTCGTCCTGCATCTCGACTTCGCGCGGCACCTTGTGGAGCGTGAGTGGAGTGAACTCCTTGGACGCGGTCCACGCGATGTACCCGGCCATCTGTCCCGACAGGATAAGCCCGAGCCGGAGCGCGCTCGCATAGGCGGTGGACTCCATCAGCTCGCCGGTCGGCACCTTCTCGGTGGCCAAGGTGACGAGCCGCAGGTTGGGCGTCCAAGTGTCCGCGGCGAGCATCATCGGAAGCGGATCTCCATCCCCTGCCGGTCCAACTCTCCCGCCACGGCGTGCAGGATCTGCGTGCCGGCGTCCTCGAACGTGTCCGCGATCGCGACCTGGCCCATGCACATGGCCTTCACGCGCAGATGCTTCTGCTCGTCCAGGAAGAGCGAGAAGCGCACCTCGTACTCGCCGACGGTGGTCATGCGCTGTACAGGCGCTGTGTCGCTGGGGGTGTAGCTGGGACTCATCGCAAAGCCTCCACTGTTCCGTTCAGTGCCGGTCCGGCTTGGCCCGCCAGAAACGCCCGCAGCTCCTCCGGGTCCTTGCTGTGTGAGGCGTACACCGCACCATCCAAGAACCCAGCGAGACGCGCCGCGTCCTGGGGGTCTGTGTTACTCGGGATCTGGTTCGGGAAGGTCGGCATCGGTTTCTCGCGAGGCTCCAGCACGTCCTCGTCGTCCTTGGGCTCGGGAACACCCAACGTGGTGCGTGCCCATCCGTCCGGGATCACGATGCCGATGCGTTGTGCGGCCTCCATCATCGTGGCGATGGCGATGAGGTCCTTGTTCTGAAAGTCCTCGTAACGCACCTGCGGGATGGCAACCTGAGGGCCGAAGTTCCAGCGCGTGAAGTCTTCCACGACGCCCTTGCGCACCAGCTCTTGCTCGACGTGCATCCCGAGGTTTTCGATCGGCCAGGCGAAGGTGGACTGCTGCGTGCTGCCGAGCGCGTTGCTCCCGGTCTGCCCCTGGTTTTCCATGAGCAGAGCCGGCTGCAGACACGCCCGCATGATGCTGCGGTTGGCCTCATGGACGGCGTCCTCGTACTTCGCCACCGTCGAATGCGACAGCTCGATCGGCTCGATGTCCGCGTGCCCCACCGCTCCCTGGTTGAACATGAGCTTGTTCACCTCGGTGAGAATCCGATGGCGCTCGGCATAGGTAACGCCCTTGTCGACCTTCACGCGCAAGAGCGGGAAACCGAACCGCTCGAGATATCGCTGCCAGGCGCGGATGACTTGGTCCTTGAACACGTACCAGCGGTAGGCCGGGCGCAGAAGCGACATTCCATAGGGGCTGTCCCACTGCCGCTGCCACGAGAAGACAACGAAGTCGCGCGCGCTGAACTTGTCGAAGTAGGTCGGATCCAGCGAGGGCGTCACGATCTGCTCGGTGTTGCTCTGCCAGATGCCGTCGGGCTCGATCTCTCCGAAGCGGTCGCGCTTGATCGCGATGGTCTCCTGGGGGATGGGCACCAAGGCGCGCATGAACTGCAGGTGGTAGACCTTGCCGCTGGGAGCGGTCCACTCCTCAGGCTCCCCCCACCGCTTCTCGATGCAGGCGAACCCGATGCCCAAGCAATCTAGACCAGCCTCCTGGTAGCGAAGGAGCCCGCCCGCCCGCTCGAAGTTCTCGCGATTGGCGGCAGCAATGTCCTCGTCCAGCTCGTCATCGGTGGAGGCGCTGATCTTGAGTTCGGTCGAGAGCCGGGCATACGTGGGCAGCGCGAGCCCCGAGGCAACGGCGTCACAGCGGCGCCGCATCTCTCGGTAAGGGGCGATCCCGTGCCGCTCGATCAAGTCGTCGATCGTGGGAGAGGCGTAGGAGGGTGGGTTGACGTTGACGTAGAACTCGAAGCCGTGGGCCTGCGACTCCTGGCTGCGGGTAGCCTCCGGGGCAGAGACAGGAGCCTCCGCGAAGAGGGCCCGCAGGGCGTTGCCGACGCGGCTCATCGGTCCAGCTCCCAGGCGCCGGCATACTCCGAGGCATCTTCCCAGTCGTCCGCAGGCTCGTGCTTTGGCCTCTCGGCCATCCCCCGAACGTCGGAGAGACGGATACCCGAACCCATCTTGATCGCGCGGTACATGAGTGCGCCCGCCGCTATCGAGTCCGGCAAATGCCCCTCGCGGTAGAACACGTCCTCGACCGAGGCGAGCCGGTGCTCCCGCTCCGCTACGTCGATGAACGGCCCAACGATCTCCCCGCGCTCGATAGCGTTGATGTACTCGGTGAGCAGATTTTCCCGCTCGCGTCCCACGAACAGGAACGGCTCGACGCCGTCCTGGATGAACACGTCGACCACGTCCCCGATACCGGTGGCGTCGTGCGCGGCGGCTCCGGGATAGCGATCGAGACGGCCGTTGAGATACCCGGTCAGAATCGGCCACGGACGCCGCGTGGAATGCCTCCAGGCCACGCGATGGATCAGCCCCGAGGTATCCTTGCGGCCCGTGTCGATCACCGTGTAGTGCCGCTTCCGACCCCAGTCCGCGCCCGTCCCATAACGCCCGCCGCGCTCCGGCTCCTCGATTGTCAGCTCCTGCCCCTCGTCCGGGTAATACTCGCCGAGGCCGCGATCGAAACACTGGGCCACGGCCCCGCTGTCGATGGCGCGTGAAGCAGGGTTCGGCTCCTGCAGTTCGTACTCGGCTTCCCACATGGCGCGCGGAACCGTGGCCCGCTTGCGCTCCACCTGGTCGCGGTCGAGCCACGCGTTTTCGCCGGCCATGCACTCCTGGAAGCACCACTCAAACACGGGCCACCCGCGTTTGTCGGCCTCGCGGAGAATAGCGCTCATCGTCCCGTCCGAGTGCTGGTGCGTGGAGCTGCAGACAACGTTCGCGCGGATCGATCCCTTGTCCATCGTCTGGCCCAGAGCGGCATCGAGGATCGCCTGGTCCATCTCGTCCACCTCGTCCAAGCGCAGACGCGTCGGGTGTGGACCCCGGACGGACTTCTGGGAGGCGGTGAGAGCGGTGATCGTGGCCCCAGTGGAGAGCTTGGTGCGCTGAGCGGTGGGATCGCCCGTCAGCAGCTCCCGAGGAGCGTCCTCGTGGAACCAGAACTTGCCCATGGTCTCGTGGACACGCTCGGACTGCTCGCCGGATCCGCCGAGGATGTTGACATCCACGCCGAGCCCGATCGCTTCGCACAGACCGAGCGCCGAGAGCAGGTGCGACTTCCCCCCGAACCCCCGCGACGCCTTCCAGACCACGACGGGAGACTCGGCGAAGAACGCGGCGCAGAGAGCCTCCCAGGGGGATCGGTGGTTGGGACAGACGCGCACGTTCGGGATGCGGACACCGAAGCAGGCCCACAGGAACAGCTCGAGCTCGGCCGGGGTCGAGAGTGGGAGAGTGAATTCGTAGACACGCTCAGCCGTTGCCGTTGACATGAGCGGCCCCCATGCGGTCTTCGAGCCTGTTGGCGTGCTCGATCTTGCCGGCGCCGATGCGAACGGTGACGGTTCCGGCATGGGCAATGCGCTCGGTGGACTTGCCGTCGTCGAGGCGTTCGTTCTTGTCGAGGTGCTGGAGGGTCTCGAGGTTCTGCGCGCGAAGCGTGGCAAGGACTGCAGCGCAACCCTTGCGGTCGCGGTAGTCGCCGTGGGTCGCGCCCTCGAGCAGCGCCTCGACGATCGGCCCCCAGAAGTCGGGGTCAGCCGTTACGTCCGGACAGGCACGGACGGCGCGATGTAGCATCCGCGCGGTAGACTTGCGACGGTGGACGTTGCGCAAGTCTTCGGCGATGAGTGACGGGTTGCCCCCCTGCCCCCCATTCAACGCCCGATTGTCGCCGTTGGTTTCCACAGTGGAAGCCTAGAGCGACACATAGGGCTAGTGTCAACCGTTATTTACGGTCGGCATCGTCCATCCAGACTCCAAGCGTGCCAACGCAGACCCAAAACCAGAATCCATCAGATCGGGCTACCCCATAGATCAGCAAGCAGAAGATGGCTACCCGGACGGCGCGCCTCATTTACGGTCGTACCAGCAGCAGGCGAAGTCAGCGGGAACGAACCCGTCGCCGCCGGGCTCGCCGATCCGGACTCCGCGGGCGCATTCCCCGTCATAGCCGACCTTCCCCCACGCTGGCGGCATCGCGTTGTAGTGGGAACACGTATCGCACGTCGGTTTCCGGACGGGCACCCGTTTCGCGTCAGGGTATACCGTCGAGATCCCGCATGAATACACTGCCGAACCCGAGGGAATCTCCCATCCTTCCGGGCATTCTTTCCCACCGCTCAAATGCAGCGCTTCTGGCCATCTGCATCCGCAACTCATTTCGCCCTCCATTCGCCTCTAGGCCACAATCTACCCCAGCCCCATACCGAGACACCAACCGTGCCACGATCGTCGATCCTGGGGTATCCTAGCCCCTATCCCGCCCGCGCCTATTCGTCCGGCCATCCTCGCCCCGGGCGCGACGGCGGGCCCACACGAACACGTTCTCCCGGCGGGTGTAGCGGATGGGCAGGGTCATGGCTGGGCCTCCTGGTTTTGGGCGGCTCTTTGGGCGGTCTCCATAACTTCCGCCATATCCTCGGCTCGGCACCGGACCTCTTCCAGTAGGGCAACCTTGGCCGTCAGGAAGTTGGTGATGGTCTCCGGGTCGGCCCCAGCCTGCTCCAGATCCGCGATCACGAGCGTCAGCGACTTCGAAACGTTTCGAAGAGCCTCGATCCTGTCCTCTTCGATCATCGGCGTTTTCTCCTAGGTAGATTTACCAATCCGTCATATCCGTCATATCCGTCACCAATCCGTCACCTCGTAACCCATTGAAAACTCGGTGACATATAATCGGTGACGGATGGTGACACGTTGTGTCTAGGTAGGTATAAGGTCAAAAAAAACAATATACAGTTAACTGAGAAATGCTATCACCATCCGACATCCGTCACCCAAAATGCTATCAAAAAGGGTCATCCATCTGATTCCACGATGGCAATGGGTGATTCTCTACGATAAGCCGCAATCCTCCCCAGAAACGGCCGTCCTTGGTCCTTCCGTCCCGGTATCCCTTCTCCCTCAGTGCTTCCCCTAGTTTCTTCTGCGAAAGTGCGCGTTCTCCTGATTCTTCGCACCACTTGGTATAAGCCCGGTAGATGGCTCGGGAGCTGACTGTGGCCCTGTCATCGTCGATCGTGCATTCGTCCAGGAAGTCCGCGATGTTGTCCATTTCGCGCCGGTACTCGCCCGTGGCCGCGGATACCTTCTCGGGAGCCTCCAGGCCCTTCTCCAGCCACAGAGAGCACCCACGGACCATCCACGTGAAGATGCCGGAGAGCTCTTTGGCCAGGTCAGCCGGGAGCTCCGGGTCGCGGGCTTCGGGCGGAAAGGTTTGCTCGAATGGGATGAGCCGGATTCGCCTCCAGATCCCTTCATCGGTCCCGCGAATGACGGGCTTGTGGTTGGTGCTTAGCCAGAGCTTGCAAATTGGGGAGAACTCGAAGAACTCGCCGCGCATGAACCTCGCGGAGATCGTATCCGAGCCGGTCAGTTGCTTGATGATGCCCTCGGAGAAGCGCCGGCCAGTGTCTGTCTCTGCTGCAGCGACGAAGCGCCGACCCTTGAGCTGGGCGATGTCGTTGGGGATAGCGTCCCCCTTGCGCCCCAAGAGCATCTCCGTAGGGGCACGCATGGAGTAGTCGCCGACGATCCGCAGCAGGGTCTCGATCAGAGTGCTCTTGCCGTTCGCCCCGGCTCCCCATGCGATGAACATGCATTGCTCACTCGTGGACCCCGTGAGGCTGTACCCAGCGGCCCGCTGGAGGAAGTCCCGGGTCTCCTGATCCGGCAGCACCTCCCGGAGAAACCGCTCCCACCGCGGGCAGTCAGCGGATTCGTCGTAGGGCACGCCCGTGCAACGCGACAGCAGGTCATCCCGCCGAGCCGGATGGAACCGGCCAGACAGCAGGTCGAGCGTGCCATTGGGGCAGGCCAGGAGCCAGGGGTGGGCGTCCAGCTGGTCCGGAACGATCGGGATTCCCGGCTCTGAGCGAGCGGCGTCCACCATCGCAGAGAGCCGCGCGGCATTGCCGCTCGTGACCGCGTGCTTGGCCAGCGCCTTTTGATCCGCGCTCGCCTCGGCCGTGGACGCCTCCAGGTAGATGCTCCGGACCGTCTCCTTGGCCCATGCCTCGACGGTGCAGCGGTCGTCTTCCCGCCACCGCGCCCCATCCCAGAGGAGCCACCGCCCCCAGGGTGCGCAGTACCGCATGTCCTGCCCGCGCTGCCGAACCAAACGCTTCCCGTTGGCTACGTCATTGAGCGCAGACTCGGTGATCCCCTCGGCCTCGAACTCGTCCGGCATGGGGTCGGCCGCGACCAGCTTGGGTGCAGCCTCTTCCGGTTTTGCCCTCGGGTTTGCGGTCCCCGCGGCCCACCCGGATTCGATGGTTTGCCGGGTCTGCCGCTCCCCGTCCTTGGGGTCGTCCAAAAGGCCGGATGCCCGAGCAGCGTCGAGTAAGTCCGATCGCACGTCCGGGAGCTCACCCCCGGCATGGAGCTGCCCCAGACAGAACGCGGCGCGGTTCAGTTGGGCATTCCGCCGCCCCCCGGGAGCCGTGCGAACCCATTCGAGCTCACGATCGAGCGCGGCCCGGCCGTAGGCGGACACTTCTCCGTTGAAGGAACGCCGCTCTCCGGTGGATGTGCTCCTAGGCCTGCCTCGGGCCAAGGTCAGGAGCCGCTCAGGAGCCTGGGGTAATTCCAAGTCTTCGGTGCCGCGCATCCATTCGTACGGGGCGTCGGTCTTGGATGGAGGGATCACCACGTACCCGCGCCCGGCCCCTTTGAGGTCGAGCCCGGGGTACTCAGGGATGGGACCGTTCCACTGCGCCCCGTCCTCGGGAGGCAAGAAGAAGTAGTGGAATCCACCCCCGCCGGTCTTGGAGCGCGGCCCTTCGGGGAGCGGCCCGTTCTTCGCTTCCCACTCGCTCAGGGATTCCAAGCCACCGGATCGAGGATCTACATCGAGAACGAGAGGGGTAGGTGTGCCCCAGTTGCAGCCCGGCCATCGCGCAGCCCACTCCGCGATCGCGTCGGGGTCGGTCGTGGCGTCCTTGTATCCGTGTTCAGTGAGCGGAGCCTTGCCTTGCATGCGGACCGGGAATACGGCCCAGCCGTATGGGGGCTTCACTTACACCCCCGTTCGGCATCGACGATCGCCCGATCAAGGCGTGCGGAGGCTCTCGTGGTGAACGGCCATCGGATCGCTCGCTCGGCCCACCACAGCCGAACCCGCGCCAGGAAGCAGCAGACCATCCGTTGTCTACCTCCATGCAATGTTCTCCCCCGATCCCTGGCCCCAGGCGCACCATCCGTGGGGTAGCGGGTCAAGCCATCCTTGGTGGCAGGAATCCCGGGGCCAGGAAACGGAAGAGAGAAAACTACGTGACTTGACCCATCCGCATTCTACCGCGAGCGCGAACCGCGGGCAAGCGGTCAGCGCAGCGCTCTTGCTCCACGGTGATAATCAGCGGCGACGGGCTCGCTCATGGCTCATGGTTATCATTTGCGTTCATGGCTCGCTCTCTGTCCTTGGGCATTATCACATGATTGCTGGCTCGCTCTTGCTTGGCGGTACTATTCCTGATTGCTGGCTCGCTCTTGCTTGGCGGTACTATTCCTGATTTCGGCTTGGGATAATGTCCTGGTGTCCCAAGTAAGTCTTGACGTAGGGATCTCGCACTGGAAGCCCTTCGGCCTTGCGCCATTCTTCCCAGAGATGCACCAGAAAGATCTTCACAGCCACTCGACGCGCAGCAAGGTCGGCATTGCCAGCAGTCATCCCACGCCCCAGATAGTGCGCCTTCTTCTCCCTGTAGATCCCGGTGTATGGCTCGGTGCCAGCCATGATGAACTGCCGCGCTACCAGAAAGCAGGTTTTCTTGAGCTTGGCGTTGTAGCGTAGCTTCTCACCCTTGATCGGCCTGTCTGCTTTGTGGATGGCAGCCGTGCCGCATTTCGGGCATACCGTCTCGCGGTCACTGAGTCGCGTATTGCATTCGACACACCACGGAGAAGTGCCGAGCCCGGCGTACCTCCACAACGCGGACGGCGTATTGGCTCTGCGAATGTCGATTAGGCCAAGGAGCATCCCGCCGATGCGCGGGCCAATGCCCTTGATGTCTGACAGCCAAGGCCAGACGGAGAACATCTTCGCTTGGTCTGCCATGTATTTAACGACATCCTTTTCGATCTCCATCATCTTGTCCCGGATGAACGTTGGGGCTTGTTCGGGCCTCCCTTCGCAGGACAGTTGCAGCGCCACGCGAACGCGTTGGATCGATTGGAACTGCAACGCTACGGTGTAGAGGTGGGTTCGCTCCTTGAAGGCGGTTAGATCAGGATTGGTGGCTCGCTCTGGACTCATAGTGCTATCAGACAATGTGGCTCGCTCCAGCTCGTCGGCTTCATCTTTCGTCATGGCTCGCTCCTGTTCCCGCAGGTTTATCTTTCGGCATGGCTCGCTTCCTCGTTCTGGTTGTATCTGCTGCGATGGCTCGCTAATCGTCGGTGGTTTCTGTCTCGTACTGCGGCTCGCTTGCAAGGTATGGTTATTGTCCTCTCGAATGGCTCGCTTTCCCATCGACGGTTTAATCAGTCTTCATGGCTCGCTCCGTTGGTATGACGCTATTTCTCACCTATGGCTCGTCTCGTACGCATTCCCGCTCGCCGGCATCGCAGCCAGCGCCTCATCGAAACACAGTTCGCAGGTGTAGATCATGGTCCCACGATCGTTCGCGTGCTCCGGCTCGCACCGGCAGTCGTGCTTCTCGCAGTACGCTCCCCGCTTGCCGATGTGCCAGCGGTTCTCTTCGTGCATGGCCCGCACCGCGGCGAGCCTCTTCTGTTCGGCCTTCGTGCGCTTGCTCGCGGTTGCCGCGCGACACTCGGGCGAGCAGTGCCGGCTCCGGTTGTCCTTCGTGCGGTTGCCGCAGTTCTCGCACTTCCTGCTCGCGTTGAGCGGCCGGCGTTCGCCGTCGTGCAACGTGGTCGTGCGTTCCAGGGTCATCGTGCAGCCTCCATGATTCTGCGGCCGATCCACTCCGCTACTTGGGGGACGACGGCGTTTCCGAGTGCTCTAAGTCGGTCCACCCGAGCGGGTACCCCATGAGCCACTCGACCCACGTCGGGTTCAGCGGACCACCAATTACTTCTCCGAGGTTGCTCTTGCCTCGATCCGTGTAGCCATCTTTGTGCATGAACGCCCGCGGTGTCGGCCATCGGTTGACTGCCGTCGCCAATCCGTCCCCGCTCGTCTTGCTGGCACCCTTGCGGTTGTAGTTGCCATTCACAGTCGGAGTAGGCCACCACGAAGAC
>JAGQHR010000019.1 GCA_020431745.1 Candidatus Eiseniibacteriota bacterium | reverse complement strand
GGCGGACCGGCTTCGAGGGCTGCCACGCTGGCGTCCAGGCTCCAGACGGTGCGACCGGCGTCCTGCACGGGGTGTCCGGCGATGCCCGGGCCGCAGCCGATGTCGACGACGGTTCGTGCCTCTGCGGGTAGCCAGGAGAGGAGCAGCTCGTTGCGGCGCTCCAGGTACGGGTTGGCGCGATGGTGGTCGTAGGCGGCGGCATCGCGAAAGCGATCCGCTCCCGACGCGGCGCTCTCTTCGCGTGCTCGTTCGCGTGGGGCGCTGGGACGGATCCGGGACGGTTGGGTTTCCGGGGACGACATCTCGGCGAGTCTACGTTCCCTCCGCGGGAAGCGACAAGGTCGGGCGCAGGGAGACCGGCCGAATCAACCTGATGCACGCCGCTCCTTGACCCCCCGGTACCCCTCTGATACTTTCCCCGCTTCGGGGTTCCAAAGGATCCAAGGGGCCCATAGCTCAGGGGTTAGAGCTGCCGGCTCATAACCGGTTGGTCCTTGGTTCGAATCCAAGTGGGCCCAAAGTATGTCGTGGGCGGATAGCTCAGTTGGTAGAGCATCGGCATCACAAGCCGGTGGTCGGAGGTTCGAGTCCTCTTCCGCCCACCAACATTGAGCGCACGACGATGACCCCGGGGCGTTCTCCTCGGGGTCTCGCGTTCTTGGGAAAAGAGGCGGCATGCAGGACCTGATTTCGGTTCTCGCGCGGCTCTCTCGAGCGGATGCAGAGAGCCATCGACTTCGCGATCGATGCCAGGTGATCCCCAAAGAAATCGAGAAGCACGAAGCGGAGCTTCGCCGCATCCAGAGCCAGCTCGACGACTTCGCCGACCGGCTCGAGGAAGCGCAGCGGGAGCGACGTGCCCTCGAACGGGATTCGGAACAGGCGCGGGCGCGTCGGCGGGAAGTCGAGATGCAGCAGTTCCGGGTCAAGAACCAGGCGGAGTACCAGGCGCTCACCAAAGAGATCGAAGAGATGCGGCGGCGCGCCGGCGACTTCGACGAGAAGGCGCTCGCCATCCTGGCGGACGAGGAAGCGGTGCAGGCGGAGATCCAACGCCTGACCGACCTCGCAGCGCAGGAGGAGAAGCGAGGCGCCGAGGTGAAAGAGCGTCTGCTCGCGGAGCTCGAGGATACCAAGAAGCTGCGGGACGCCGCCGAGAGGCGGCGCGAGGAGATGGTCGAGCAGCTGGACCTGAAGACGCGGACGCGCTACGAGCGGATTCTGAAGAGCAAAGGCGACTTCGCCGTGGTCACTCTCGAAGGGGGCGCGTGCGGGGGCTGCTACTATCAGCTTCCACCGCAGCGGGTGGCGGAGGTGCGACGTGGCACCGGTCTCGTCATCTGCGAAGGCTGCGGACGGATGATCGTCCCCGAGGACGTCTAGTCCGGACGCTCGGGAACAGTGTCCTTCGGGCCGGAGTTGGGGCGGGGAGCAGGTGTGATCGTCGCGAGACCTTCGCTACGCGGAGGCTTCGAGGAAAGTCCGAGCTCCATAGGACGGGGTGCTGGGTAACTCCCAGTGGGAGCGATCCCAAGGAAAGTGCAACAGAAAGTAGACCGCCACGGTTCTGGACCCTCGCCGCTCGCACGTCGGGAGGCAGGTGCGCGGAGAAGGTCCAGGATCGTGGTAAGGGTGAAACGGTGAGGTAAGAGCTCACCAGTGTCGTCGGTGACGCCGGCAGCTCGGCAAACCCCACCCGGAGCAAGACCGAATAGAGGAGGAGAGGTGGTCCGCCTCGCCAAAACTCCTGGGTTGGTCGCTCGAGGCGGACGGAAACGTCCGTCCTAGACAAATGACGGTCCCCGGTCGACCCGGATCCTGCCCGGAGGCGCGTCGGCACCGGTCGGCGGCGTTCGGGGAAGATCCGGGACCCGAACCGGGAACAGAACTCGGCTTACGGCTTGCTCCCCATCCCCAAAAATTCGTGGATCGCGCCGGCGTTGGCGGCCGTGCTCGCGTTGCTCGCGACGGTGCCCGCGCTGTTCGGATCCGATGACCTCCTCTATCCCGTCCGTTCGGACAGCGAGAAGTATCACAACATGGGGCGCGGTCTGGCGCTCTTCTTCGAGGAGCTGCCGGCCGCGACCTCCAAGATGGTGCGGGGCGAATTCTCGGACGAGGATCGCATCCGCTACGGCATGGATGGGCCGATCCTCCAGCACGCGGCCAGCTACATCACTCTGCTCGGATCGACCTATGTGATGAGCGGGGGGAGCGAGAGCTCGGGTCGCTGGCTCACGGTGCTCCTCTTCGCGGGAGCCGCCGCCCTGCTCGCTCTCTGGACGGGCCGGCACTTCGGTGCGCTCGCCTCGTTCGCAGTGATCCCGCTCTTCGTCTTCTGGCCGGCCCATCTCTACTACGGGACCGCGATCATGACGGAAGTGCCGATGATCTTCTTCATGATCGCCGCCGCGGTGGCGCTCGATCTGACCCGGGACGGCTCGTCACGACTGCGGCCGGCCGTCGGGGGCGTTTTCCTCGCGCTGCTCTACCTCGCCAAGATCACCTTCCGGTTGGTCACGCTACCGATTCTCGCACTGGACTTGTGGACGGCGTGGACCCGACCCCGTCCGGCCTGGCTGCGCCTGGCCGGAGCGCGCGTCGCGGGAGTGCTGCTGCTCCTGCTCGTCTGGGGCGTGTTCCTGTGGATGGCGGGACTGCCCGACAACCCTGTCGCGGCGAGCGGCGAGCAGGAGCTGTGGATCTTCCGCGGAAACTACGTCGCCGATCACGGCTTCGAAACGGTCGGTCTGGGGGATGTCGCGCAGCCGGAGCTGTTGGAAGCGATCCGCGAAACCCGGGATCGCAACTTACCGGATGACGAACAGCAAAAGGTCATTTTCAAGAAGGCGTTCCTGCTCACGGTCAAGAAGCAGCCCGTCCGCTGGGCCGCTCTTGTCGCTTCCAAGGTCCGGTGGTTCTGGATCTATCCCGCGGTCAAAGAAGACGTGCACGCGTGGTGGGGACGGATGCCGCCGCCTGCTCACCTGCAGCCCGTGGTCGTGATGCTGGCTCTGGTCGGACTCGCGGCGTCGTTTCGGCGCCGGCCCTCTGCGTGGATTCCGGCACTGCTCGCCGCCTACCTCTGCGCCGTGCATGCCACCACGCACCTGGTGAGCCGCTACGACATCCCCGCGGTGGCGCTGTCCATGCCCTATGCGGTCTTCGGGACGTTGCAGTTGGGGGCGGCGCTGCGCTGGCTCGGCCGATCGCGGATCTGGGCCAAAGGCGGGGCACCCGGAGATGCCTGGCTGCGGGTGGGCGTCATGGCGGCTCTCATGCTGGGACTCCTCTCGATCCTACTGACGCGCGATCAGCTGGCTTCCTGGGGGCTTTCCGTGCGGACCGCGTGCATCATCGTGAGCTGGCTCGGGGCGCTCGCGATTCTCATCTGGGTGCTGCCGGTGCGGACCGGGCTTCGTCGCGCCGGTTGGAGCCGGACCTTGGCCTTCGTCGGGCCGATGCTGGTCTTCGGACTTCCGGCGTTGACCTACCTCGCGGTGCGGCACATCGACTACGACCCCGATGTCTGGAAGACCCGTTTGCAGGAGCCGGGGGATCGCATCGTGCAACGGATCCTCCTTCCCCCCGGAATGGAGTGGCGTCCCGTGCGGGCCGCCGAGATCCAGATCGACATGCTGGCCTCGGCGAGTCGTTCCCAGAACCTCATCGTCCGCGTCAACGGGCGGGACATCTGCCGCTACGAGGGCAACCTGGTCAGCAACGGGGAGAACTTCTGGGTCGATCGGAACATCCACGCGGTGCAGGACCGCTATGCCCGGGTGCAGGAGACGCTGGCCGATCATCTGGACGGATTCGTCCACGCACGTCACCCCGGCGCCGGATACGAGTACTACCGGCAGTGGTTCCGCGTCCCGGTCCCGATCGATCTCCTGGAGGGGCGCGACGCGGTCGAGGTCGAGCTCACGTGGGATGGAGGCGACGGTTGGATCGACGTCTACGGAGACACCGGAGTGTCGCGGGGAGAGCGCTCCCGGATCCTCTTCGCCCCGGCTTTCTTCACCAACCCGTACGAGCTTTCGAGCTATCAATTCCAGTTGTTCGCGAGCGACCGTGAGAAGGCCGATGCGCGCATGATCCGTCCGCTCAAGCTGCTCTCACCGGGAACGGAGGCGCACTTCTTCCGTGGCGGGATCGATCATCGCGACGATCTGAGCCCGACCCGGGGCCTGCAGCGCGGAGAGTTCCGAATCCGCCTCCGCACCCAGTTGCATGGAGGATACGTTTCACGCCCCGATCCCAAGGATCCGACCAAGAAGAAACCCGTTTGGGCGGTGTTTCCGAAAGAAGATGACGACATTACCGACTCCGACACCATTCGGCTGTTGGCCGCGAGACGGGATAGCTACGTCGATGGTTGGCAGACGTATTGACGGGCGTCCCGCCGCGCGGACTCGAGGATCTTGCCGGCCGCTGCGCCGAGAGGCGGTCCGCACGCCGGGGCCGTCGGTCGGTTCGTGGCGCCGGTGGGTGCGCCGGCCTCCCGGTTCCGGCGGGGCCGGAGACGAGAGCCGTCCGTCCGATGCAATGACCTGCGGACGGGGCGAGCGGCGGGCTGATCTCTTCGTCGGCGATGTGCTACCCTCCGGAGGGCGGGGGAGGAGCAGGACCACATCCGGATGACGCGAGCCCAGGCACGACCACCCAGAGCCCCCGTCGGTGTGCGACCGTGCGCGTCCCTCCTGCTCGGGCTCGTCCTGTCCCTGATCACCCTCTCGCCCGCTTCGGCGCAGTACATCGCGTTCGGAAAGAACAAGGTCCACTACTCCGATTTCGAGTGGCACGTGCTCGAGAGCGAGCACTTCGATCTCTACTACTACCTGGAAGAAGAAGATCTCGCCCAGCTCGCGCTGGAGATGGCCGAGGATTCCTACCGGGACCTCCAGGGCAAATTCGTCCACGAGGTGCGGCGCCGGATCCCGCTCATCATCTACAACAGCTTCCAGGAGTTCGAGCAGAACAACATCACGCCATACTTCCTGCCCGAAGGGGTCGCCGGACTGACGGAGTTCGCGCGTGGTCGCGTCCTCGTGCCCTTCAACGGATCGCTCAACGACTTTCGAACCACGATTCATCACGAGCTGGTCCACGTCTATCAGCTCTCGCTGTTGGGCGAGGTCCACCAGGAGCACTTCCGCACCCCCTTCGTGACGCCGCCCCTCTGGTTCTCCGAAGGGTTGGCCGTGCACTGGTCCGAGGATCGCGATCCGGAAGCGGACATGGTGCTGCGCGACATGGTGCATCACGGGAATCTTCCGGATCTGGACCAATTCTGGCGCTACGGCGGGAGCTTCGTGACCTACAAGCTGGGTCAGTCGATGCTCGACTTCATCGGCGACGAGTTCGGGGAAGACCGGATCAATCTGATCTATCGCCGACTCTGGATGCACAAGGAGTTCGACGAGGTTCTCACCGACGTCCTCGGGATCCCTTCGCGTGAGCTCTCGGAGCGTTGGAGTTTCGCTCTGCGGCAGCGCTACAACCCGGAGGTCGCACAGTCGACGCCGGCTTCCTTTTCCTCGCGGCCCCTGACCGGCAAGGGGGGAGCGAACATGAAGGGGATTCCGCTCCCGGACAGCCTGTTCGACGGCAAGCGCTTCGCGTTCATTTCGCCCCGTGACGGGTTCACCAGCATCTACACCGCCTCCCGGGAGGGACGGGAGGAGGACGTACGCACGCTCGTCAAGGGCGAGCGCACGCCCGAGCTCGAATCGCTCCACCTCTTCCGGAGCCGCTTCGACGTCTCTTCCGAGGGCACCCTGCTTTTCGTTTCCACACACGAGGCTCGGGACGGTGCAGCCGTCTCTGACGTCGTTACCGGCAGGGAGGTGGGGAGGTACTAATTCGACGATCTCGTCGGGCTCGCGTCGCCGAGCTGGGGAGCGGACGAGACGCGGTTCGTCTTCAGCGGTCTCTCCCGCGACGGATACTCCGACCTCTACCTGTACGATCGAGAGTCCGATGAGCTGACCCGGCTGACGCACGATCGCTATCAGGACGTGGATCCGACTCTGTGCCCGTGGGACGAAAGCGTCGTCTTCAGCAGCGATCGGTGCCCGGGAGGGGAAGAGGGCTATCGCAACCTCTTCCGCCTCGATCTGGAGACCGGTGAAATCAGCTACCTCACGCAGGGACGCTGGATCGACTCGGCCCCGGTGTGGGACCCGGACACCCGCGGGATCTACTTCACGAGCGATCGCGACCGTTTCTCCGCGGTGTATTGGGTCGACGGCCGGGGAGAGGGACGACGACTCACGCATTCGCTCGACGGTCTCTTCGATCCGCGTCCCGTCCCCGGAGAGGACGCCTTTCTCGCCACCGTCTTTCGGGAGGGGACCTTTCAGGTCCATCGCTTCGCGGTGCCGGATTCGTCGGGCCCCGCGATCGCCCTGCAGCCGGCGACCGCGGAACCGCCCTGGCACTGGAACGACACGCATCCGGAGGTCGCTTCGCGGCGGCAGAGCTATCGCACGCGATTCGCGCTCGATGTCGCGCAAGGGGGGGCGCTCGTCGATCCCTCGCTCCGCACGGGGGAGGGGGTGCAGGCGGTCCTCTCCGATCTCATGGGCAACCACCTGCTCTATTTCAACCTCGCGAACTCGACGTTCTCGACGGACAGCTTCCTGCGCAACTTCTCGTTCGCGGGCACCTACGTGAACCTGACGCGGAGGCTGAACTACGGTCTCTCCGCGTTCCATTACTCGGGTGACTTCTACGACAACCTCGCCTTCCCGTACTTCGAGCAGCGCTCGGGTGCGTCGGTGCTCCTGAGCTACCCGCTCTCGAAGTTCCGCCGGATCGAAACCAGCTTGTCCCTCGCCTACGCGGAGACGGATCGGCCGTCGATCGACTTCAGGCGCAAGGGTGCGATCGGGACGCACCTGGTCTCCTACGTGCAGGACAACACGCTCTGGCTGCCGACCGGGCCGATCGACGGGCGACGGTTCAACCTCACCGCCGGCCTCACCATGAACCTCGGTCAGGGCAAGGAAGAGAACACGGTCCTCATCGGCGACTACCGGCACTACTTCCGGATCGGGCAGTATTCGGCCTATGCGCTGCGCTTCCAGGGGCGTTGGAGCGAGGGCGCCAATCCCGAGTTCTTCTGGATCGGGGGCTCGGCGGGCATGCGGACCTACGACCGCCGGCAGATCTCCGGCAAGCGCACGCTCATGCTCAACCAGGAGGTGCGCTTCCCTCTCATCCGCGGGCTCATCTTCGGCTTGCCGATGGGCAACCTCGAGCTGCCGGGGGTGGAGGGAGCCTGGTTCCTCGACGCGGGGTCCGCCTGGGACGAGGGATGGCCGCCGCCGTGGTACGGGTCCTATGGCTTCGGTCTGCGCATGAGCTTCGGGGGCGTGCTCGTGATGCGGCTCGACATCGGCCGGCAAACCGACTTCGAGAAGCTCGGATCCGACACGCACACGCGCTTCTTCATCGGGTGGGACTACTGATGCGGCACCGCCTCCGCAAGCGGCGCCTCCACAGCGTGCGGCGCAGCGCGTCCGCCGGGCGAGCAAAGCGGCGGATCGGACGTGTGCTGCGGGGCTGGATGCCCGGATTGCTGCTCGTCCCCGGGCTCTGTCTGGGTCCCGTGGATCCGGGATTTGCCGAGGAGTCGAACGATTCCGTGCCGGGGACCACCGAGGACGCCGCCGATCCGCGGTGGACGGGACCGCTCACGGCTCAGTGGCAGCACGATCTGGGTCGCAGCATCGAACACCCGTTGATCCTGAACGAGGGGGCTCTGATCGTGACCACGACCGACCGCCGGATCGTGAGCCTCGACCTCGCGACCGGCAAGCGACACTGGCGGCGTCGGTTCAAGGAAGACATCCCGGTTCCGCCCGCGCTCCTGCCCGCGGATGATCCCGCCGGGCGCGTCGTCGTGTTCCATGGCCGGCCGGAAGACGGGCGGCTGCGACTTCTCGACGGAAGAACCGGAAAGGACCTCTGGTCGCTCGACTGGAAGAGCCGTCCGGTTCACCTCTCCGGCAATCGCGATCGGGTTTGGCTCCTGCTGCAGAACGGCAAGTTGCTGGGGCTTTCCACCTCGGACGGAAAAAAGGAGTGGGAGGTCCGGGATCTCGGTTGGGACTCTCCGTCGTTCGCGGACGACGGAGAAACCCTGTTCGTCCTCGAGCGGTCCGACTCGCTGCACGCCTTCGACGGCGACGACGGAACGCGTTCGTGGTCGATCGCGCTCGCGGGACGTTTCGCCGCTCCGCCGACGATCACCGGCAACACGCTGCTCGTCGTGAACACGACCGGAACGCTCTGGGAGATCGATCGCGAGAGCGGCGCGATCCTCGGGTCGTCCCGACGCGTCCCGGGGCAGCTCACCCCACCCGTCCCGTCGGCAGACCGCATCGTGACCGCTGCGGCGTCCGGGGTGGTGGAATCGCGAGATCTGGCGGGGGAGGGTTGGTCCTTCGAATCCGGTGAGGCGCTGGAGAGCGTGCCGGTGCCGGCGGGACCGATCATTCTCCTGGGAACGTCGGGAGGAGAGCTCCTCGCCCTGCGCACCGATCGCGGCGAGCTCGCGTGGTCCCTCGACCTCAAGTCGCGCTTCAAGACCGCTCCGCTCGTCACCGATCGCTTCCTCGTGCTGGCCACGAGCTCGGGAGACATCTATGTGTACCAACACGACTCGTGAGTCGCGAGGCCTGATCGCGCTGCTCGTCGCGTTCCTGGTCTCGGGACCGGTGATCGGCGAGGCGGCGCAGTTGCGCGTGGAGTCCTCCGACGGACCCCGGCGGGTCTGGGTGGACCGGCGCTTCGTCGGGTTGACCCCGGTGGAGGCCGACTCGTTGACCGCGGGACGCGTGCGCGTCGAGGTCGGCGAACCGGATTCCTCGGACGTCTGGGTGCTTCCGTACGCGACGGAGATCGAGATCACCGAGTCGGTCATGCGGACCGTGGTGGCTCCGCCTTTGCAGCGCGTGCGCGTGCTGACGCCTCCTCTTTCGACCGAGCTCCGCATCGACGGGACCCGCATCGGGAACACGCCGCTGCAGCTGCTGCTCCCGGCCGATCGAACCGCGAGTTTCGAGCTGCGTGCGGCCGGGATGGAGCCGCGCACGCTGCGGTATCGCGCGGGGGCGGCGTCCGACACCACGCTCCAGATCTCGTTGGCGATTGCGGGACCGGGTCGGATCCGCGAGGAGTCGGGGCCGGGCTGGTTCTCGCGCAGCGCGACGCTGCTGCCGATCGGCGCCGTCCTCGCCGGAGCCGCCGGAGTGTGGTCCCGGCAAACCGCGGATCGTGCCTACGACGAGTACTTGCACACCGTCGATCGCTCTCGGATGAAGAAGAACCTGGATCGTGCGAATCGCTACGACGACGTGGCGATCGGCTTCTGGATCGCGGCGGAAGCCCTGCTGGCCGCTTCGGTCTGGACCTGGCTGCGCGTCGGGGTGAGTGATCCTCAGGGGGACGTGGCGCATCCCGAGGGCCGGGTCGGCATCGCGTTGGACAAAGTGCTGGTGGGAGAAGCGCCATGACGCGAACGCGCACCACGGCCGGAGTTGCGGGTGTGAACGCCGGTTCTCGCAGACGTCGCCCGGGAGATCGGGACGCATCGGGCGACACCGCCGCTGCGCCGCCGACGCGGAATCCGCGGAGGCGTCGTACGCGCGGGTTTCTCCCAGCGATGCTCCTCGCGGTGCTGCTGCTGCCCGGCTGCGAGTCGCGCGATCCCAAGAATCCGTTCGATCCGCACAACCCCGACACCGGCGGGATGCCCGCGCTCCTGCATGCGCTGGCCGAGGACGGTGCGGTGGAGCTGCGTTGGGACTTCGGCGATCTCGACGATCCGGTCGCCGTTCGAGTGCTGCGAGGCGATGCGTCGGAGGATCCCGGACTCCTCACTCCGCAGATCGAGGAATCGGGACGAGGATCCGGAGTCTATCTCGACACGGCGGTCCAGAACGACTCCACCTACCAGTATCGACTGGAGGTGTTGACGCCGGAGGACGAGTGGATCCCAACCCAGGCGGACCTGGCGACGCCCGGCCCGTCCGAAGCGTGGCTGGGAGATGCCACCGGGGGCGGGCTGATGAGGCTGACTCCGGATGGGCGCGATCTTCGCTTCCGCGTGGAGACCTCCCGCGACCTGCTGGATCTGCAGATCGGTCCGGGCGGCGAAGTCTGGGGAGCCGACTATGGACACGGCGAGGTCGTGCAGTTCGCGCGCGATGGCTCCGTGCTGGAGGCCTGGGCCTTCGACGGAGCCAACACGATCGCGGTCGATCCGCTCTCCGCGGACATTTGGATCGGATCGTTCGACCAGCAGCAGGTCATCCGGATCAACCGCTCGGGGGGAATCCAGTACCGGCTCGAGAACATCGGTTTGGTCGAGGATCTCGCCCCGGGCACCTTCCCCGACGGCGGCATCTGGTTCGCGTCGCGGTTCGCCGGCGTCTCTCGCATCATCCATGATCAGGTCACGCGGCAATGGACGGAGTTCGAGTGGCCGGTCTCGCTCAGCCCGACGGCTCAGGGTTGGATCTGGGTGATCGATCGCGCGCGCCCCGGCGTGGGGCAGATCCTCGCCGATGGTCGCGTGATCTGGAGCGATGCCGAGATGGTCGATCCCAAGGACGGTGATCTCGACGGAACCGGTGGTTTCTGGGTCGCGGATCCCGGACGCGGCGGGCTCATCCATTTGAACGGCGGCGGGCACGAGATCGGGTTCCTTGATGTCGGTGCCGTCGATGCCGTGACGCGCGATCCCGTTCGGGGGGAGCTCTGGCTCGTCTTCCGCGAGGACTCGCTGGTCCGTGTCGTCGATCCTTCGGGGAACGAGCTGTCTTCGGTGGGAGTCGGCGGGCGCCCGGTCAAAGTCGAAGGATACTGGCGGCAGTGACCTCGTTTCGGGGTGGGCCGGCGAGGGAGCAGGATCGGCCTCTCGTCAACCCGGACCGGTCTGCCGTGGAGCCGGACCCAACTTCCGTCGCGCCGGACCGACCTGCCGTGGAGCCGGACCCAACTTCCGTCGCGACGGGAATCGCGTGGGTGGTCTTCGGTGGCGCGATCGTTCCCGCACAAGATGCGCGCGTCTCCGTGCTCGCCGAGAGCTTTCTCTACGGAGAGACGCTCTTCGAGACGATGCGTGCCCAACGCGGCGCTCCCGTCTGGTTTCAGGAACACTGGGACCGCCTCTCCTCTTCGGCGGCGAAGCTCGAGTTCTCGCTGCCCGACGCTTCCGTGGTCGAGGTGTCGATCCGCGAGCTGCTGTGTCGCTGCGGGCTGAAAGAGGCCCGGGTGCGGCTCACCTTGACGCGGGACGCAATGCCCGGGTGGATCGTGACCGCGGTGCCCCTGGTTCCGCCGTCCGGTAGCTCGCCATGCGAGCGCGGGGTCAAAGTCGTGGGTTGGACTCCCGACGCGGCGCCCTGGGGAGGGAGCGGGATCGTCGCGAAGTCCGGGGCGTGGATGGCGCTCGCGTCGGCCCGGCGCCGAGCCGCGCGCGCAGGTGCCTGGGATGCGTTGCGAACCGATCCCGCGGGCCGGATCCTCGAGGGAACCGCGAGCAACGTTTTCTGGATCCGGCATGGTGTTCTGGAGACGCCGGCTCTGGCGCTCGGCGTTCTTCCGGGGATCATCCGCGCCAAGCTGCTCGCCCATGCCGCCGACTGGGGCCTGGAAGCGCGGGAGGTCGAGGAGCCGATTCGTCTCGCAGAAGGTGATGGGGGGGAGTCGTTCCATCTTCCGAAAGGAGTTGCGGAGGCCGCGTTCCGTCTTCCGGAAAGAGATGCGGAGGGAACGATTCGGCTGCCGGCAGGCGAGGGGAATCGATCGATCCGTCTCGCGGAAGTAGACGAAGTGCTCCTCACCAACTCGCTGTGGGATGTCGTGCCGGTCGTTCAGTGCGACGAGCTTGCGATCGGCGGCGGTCGCGTGGGGCCCTGGGCCGAACGGCTGCGCGCCGAAATGCTCGATCTGTCGCTTCGGAGCGGGACCCGCATGTGAGCTGCTGGGCCGACTCGGGTCCTGGATCTCCGCACGCTCTTCGATGGTGGGAGGCGCGCCGCGGTCGGAACGAGCCCCGCGGTTCTGTGCGCCGCGGCCGGAACGAGACGCCCTGAGCCGTGCGTCGCGGCTGGGGAACGTGGTGCACCATGTTGCGCGCCGCCGTCGGGACGAGTCCCCCGTGCTGTGCGCCGCGGCCGGATCGAGACACCCTGTTCGGCGGACCCATTCCGAAACTACTCCCGGGGCGGGACTGATCTCGGCAAACCAGTTCCGACCACTGCGCTCGAGAAACGAGATCTTCCGGCGTCGTCGCCGTCATGAACACGGCCTGCCCGTCGTGTGGGACCGGTGTCGAGATCGTCAAACCGTCGCCGAGAGCGAGGAGACGGTCGCCAAGAACGAGGAGACCGCGCGCAGGGCGCGGCGCGGCGCGGCACAGAACGACGCGGCGCGACACGGAACGACGCGACACGACACCGCGCGACGCGGCGCGGCACAGAACGACGCGACACGACACCGCGCGACGCGGCACGGAACGACGCGACGCGACGCGGCACGAGACGGCTCGGTAAGACTCAGCGGCGGATGACGCCCCGCATCGGGATGACGATCTCCTTCTGATTGGGATCGGTCGTCTCCAGTCGCGCGTATTCGCGGAACGGGTAGCGGTCCCCGTCGAACTTCGCCGCATCGGAGCGCAGGGTCACCAGCAACTCGTATCCATTCGCGGTTGGCTTGAGCTCGGGGATGAAGAAATCCTGATCGACCCGCACGTCGGTAATCCGATAAGGCTGGTTCCCGTCGCTCTCGATGGCGAGGGTCCGGCGGATCGTCTTTCCGACCTTCACGGTGTTGAACTCCATGTTGGGCTCGGCATAGCGGAAGTAGCTGTAGACGTTTCCGCGCAGGCCCAAGCTTTGGATCTGCCGGTTGGGATGGTGCACATGCAGAATGATGCGATCGGTGAACGGCCCCAGAGGCGCGCCGGGTTTGAGAGTGGCTTCGACGCGATAGGCGATCTGGTCGGGGGCCGAGGCGGGCACGATCTTCCAGTCGACCCAGTTCTCACCGCCCTCGACGCTCGAGACGCGAAAGTCGGTACCTTCGTCGGCGGTCACGAGCACGCCGACGACCTTGCCCTCGCTGCGCCGAACGGGGCCGAAGTCGACCCAGTCGCTCTCGACGCGGATCAGCGGGACGATGTTGGCCCGCAGCATGAGGTCCACCCGAGGCTCTCCCGGGTCGTTCGTGAAGATTACGACAACCTTGCTGACATCGCCCTGGAAGTCCCGCGTGCTGAAGGTCACGTCGATGCTCGCGGCGTTTCCGGGTAGGATGATCGAGTCAGTGGGCGCGGCCGCGGTGCAGCCGCAGGAGGTTTCGATCTTTTCGATGCGGAGCGGCTCAGTGCCGTCGTTGGAGAAGGAGAACCGGTGTTCTGCCTGGCTGGCCTGGGGGAGGTCGCCGAAATCGACCTGACGCTCGTCGAAATGGATCAGCGGGCCGGAGAAGAGGGGATCGGCGGCGTGAGCGACGGTGACTCCCAGTGAGAGGGCCAGCCCGCACAGGATCGATAGACAGCGCACACGAATCATGAAGCTCTCCTCGTCTCCGAACCCGCCTCCTGTCCGACCCGGTCCGGAGAAGGCGCCCTACGAAACCAGAAGTATAGGAACCCGACGCGGACCCGGCAATGACACGGCGCCGGCAGACGCACCCTTGAGCGTGATCATTCCCTTGTGGCGGGAAGGGGACCGGCCGGCCGCGCTCCTCGATGTACTCGACCGCAGCCCGTGGGTTCGCGAGGTTCTGGCGGTCGAAGCGGAGGGGGATCCCGATCCGCTCCGGCTGCGCCGCTGGAAGCGGGTGCGTTTTCTCGAGACGGCACCCGGCCGCGCCCGCCAGATGAACGCGGGAGCGTCCGCGGCCGGGGGTGAGCTCCTGCTGTTCCTGCATGCGGACTCGATGCTGGACCCGGGCGCGCTGGAGCGCGTCTGCGCCGAGCTGGCGGTCCCGGGGCCGATCGCCGTCTCCTTCCGCCTGCGGTTTCGCGAGCGGGGAGTCGGCCTGGCAATCCTTGCCTGGGCGGGGCGGATGCTGTCCTCGATCCAGCCCTGGTTCCTGGGAGATCAGGGGCTCGCGCTCCGACGGCCCGACTTCCATGAAGACGGAGGCTTCCCGGATGTCGCCATCCTCGAGGATTGGATCCTCGTTCGGCGCCTGCGATCGCGGGGTCGCCTCCTGATCGTCGAAGGTCCGCATTGGACCAGTGGACGGCGGTTTCTGCGGAGAGGGATCCTCCGCCAGCTCTGGACGAATCTGAGCATCCTGTTCCGGTACGGAGGGGGTGAACCCCTCGATGTCCTGGCGGAAGCCTACCGACGCACCGGACCGGATTTTTTGGCGGACGAGAGTTGGTCGGACCACCGGATGAAGCCGCCGATGGGGGCCAAAGTCCAGCGCACGAAGGAGTTGAACCGCAATGGCGCAACCTGGCCCGCGGGGCGCTTTCGCGTTCTCGGTCCAGAAAGTACAGGAAGCCGGTCACCCGGCCGAT
>JAGQHR010000198.1 GCA_020431745.1 Candidatus Eiseniibacteriota bacterium | reverse complement strand
AGAGTCGGCCGCGATTCGTGGGGAGGAAGGGGCGAGCACGATCGATCCCCGCGACGAGATCCGCGTCTTGGGAGGTTCGGCCCGGCTCGGGGCCATCCTGAATCAGCAGGATCAGGCGTTCGCGGCGGCGGATCGAGCCGTCGCACTGGCGCGGGAGCTGGGAGAGTCGTCGGGCCTGGCTCGGGCACTGCGGGATGCCGGCGCCGCCTATTGGTACGCGGTCCGCATCGACGAGTCGGAATCGCTCTTCCGCGAAGCGCTCGCGCTCTCTGAAGATCTCGGCGATCAGGCTGCGATCGCGGTCTGTCTGGGCAACGTCGCCGCGATCAAGGGGGCGCGGCAACAATACGGGGACGCCCTGTCACTCTATGAGCGTCAGCTTGCCATCAATCGGCATCTCCAGGACAGATTGGGAACGGCGAAGTCCCTTTTC
The DNA here is from genome assembly GCA_020431745.1 of Candidatus Eiseniibacteriota bacterium. GTDB lineage: Bacteria > Eisenbacteria > RBG-16-71-46 > CAIMUX01 > CAIMUX01 > JAGQHR01. The sequence continues at coordinate 5,963 of JAGQHR010000198.1, read as the reverse complement.
AGTCTGGGACGGATCCTGGAACGCCTCGGACGGCCCGAGGAAGCGATCCAGCCCCTGCTGGAATCCTTGGATGTCCACCGGGAGACGCGCGACCTGCCAGGAATCGCATTGTGCCTGCACAACCTCGGAGACGCCTGCGCCTCCCTGTCCCGCACCGGGGAGGCGCGCGATCATTTTCTGGAGGCGTTGCAGCTTCGCCTGCGCCTGGGGAACGACTACGGAGTTTGCTCGGTCCTGCTATCCTTGATCGGGTTGGCGGAATCCTCCGGGGATTGGAAGACGGCGGCCGAGCTCCTGGAGGGTATCCTCCACGTGGTGGACGCACTCGATATCCCGATGTTGCCTGTGCAGCGCCAACAGATCGAGGTCCATCGCTCGGAGGCCGAACGACACTTGGGTTCCCAAGAAAAAGAGATGATCCTCCGGGGTCCTCGACGGGACCTCCCGGCCCTGGCAGCTTGGGCAGCGCAGCACTTTGCTACGGACGTTCCCTGAGAGGAGCTCCGTTGGGCGACCGAATGAACGAAACGCCTTCACTGGAACCGACACCCGAGGAAACGGCGGCCATCGATCGGTTCGCCCGGGATGTGATTGCCCAGGCGACCGAAGGAGAGCCGGGCACCCTCGACGAGCTTCTCCCCCTGGTCTATGACGAATTCCGGAGCCTCGCCAGCTGCCTGATGCGGAGAGAACGAGCGGAGCACACCCTCCGCCCTACCGCGCTCGCGCACGAGGCCTACCTCCGGCTCGCGCGGGAAACGCACACGCGGGTCCAAGGACGCGGACACTTGCTCTCCTTGGCGGCCACGGCGATGCGCAGAGTGCTCGTCGACTATGCCCGCGCCCACCGGGCCCAGCGACGTGGTGGAGGACGTCCCGCATCGACCCTTTCGACTACTTTGGCCGACGAGAATGCGATCCCGATCGACACCTTGGATCTCGATCAGGCTCTCGAGCGATTGGGTGCGGAAGATCCGCGCAAGCTCCGGGCCGTAGAGCTGATCTACTTCGGCGGGATGACCTTCGAGGAGACGGCCGAGATTCTGGGCGTCGCGACCCGCACCATCGTACGGGACTGGCGCTTTGCGAAGAGCTGGCTTTGGCGCGAGCTCAACCGCGGCGAAACGCGGTCCTGACCCCGAGCCCTCCCGCCTCGGAGTAGCGGACGGCCGCGAGGATCACTCCCCGCGGCCGTCGCCGTCACGGGCTATTCCGTCCTTCCGGGTTTGACGGCAGCCGCTGCTGTTATCGAATCACCTGCACCTTGCCAACCTGCTCGCCGAAGCGGGTCACGACCCGGACGAAGTACACTCCGGGGGCGACCCGCTGGCCGCGGGCATCCAACCCATCCCAGCGCAGAACGGTTTCGCTTCCGAGCGGTTCGGTCTCGTCCAGATCGCGAACTCGACGGCCGGCGGCATCGAAGATCATCGCATCGACGAGATCGGCCGACGACACCCGAATCGTCGCCCCGTGCACCACCGGATTCGGTTCGACGACGAGCCGGAAGGGGTCGTGCCCGATGTCGGTCGACACGTCGGCTGTCGGTGTCATTGTGCCCTCCACGATGGCCACCCCGCCGAAGTCGAAGAGGTAGACGGAGGCAGCGAGATCCCGAACTCCATCCCCGGTGAAATCTTCATACAGGAGATCGAACGGGCTCCTACCGACACCGTAGCGGATCTGGGGGGCGAACGACCCGCCGCCGAGATTCTCGTGGAACGACACGTCGTTCGAGGCGTAGTTCGAGACCAAGAGATCGAGGTCCCCGTCATCGTCGGGGTCGCCGGCCACGATGGCGCTGCAGCTCAGGAGGTCCGGAGAATACGAGCCCGGAAAGGTCGTCGCGTTGAAGAACGTGCCGTCACCGCGACCTCGGAGGACGGACACCGTCTCCTGGCCGGCACCATCCGCGCCGGTGTTGTTGGTCGCGATGTCCAAGATCCCGTCTCCGGTGAGATCGGCCGCAATGATTCCCTCCGGACCGCCGCCTACCGTGTAGGACACGGGCGGCAGGAACTGACCGTTGCCGAGGCCGCGGAGGACGATCACCTTGTTTCGGGCGCCGTACAAACCGAAGTTGCCGATCGCGAGATCGAGATTGCCGTCGCCATCGAAGTCACCATTCGTGACCTCACGAGATATCAGCTCCACGACATCGACCGTGTACGCCGGATCGAAGCCGCCGTCTCCCTGGTTGAGCGCGATGTCCAAGTAACGTGCGCCCTGCGGCCGGCAGGACCGGTCTTCCGTCGCGATGATGTCGAGATCTCCGTCGTTGTCGAGATCGACCGCGTCGATGTCCCCCGCGCCGCAGTTGTCCGGCAGAGGGACCGTGAAGACGGCCGGTGAGAAAGCGCCTCCGCCGAGGTTTCGTCGCCACTTCGCGTCGTAGGTCCAGTCGTCGAACCAGAGCAGATCCTTGCGGCCGTCACCGTCCAGATCGCGACATTTCACCGCAAGCGCCTCGTTGGGGGCTCCGAAGAGCGTGAGGGCGGGGAACGTCCCGTTGCCGGCATTCCACAGCACCCCGACGTTGCCTCCGCCGAAGCCGTCGTAGAAAGAGACCGCGATGTCGAGATCGTCGTCTCCGTCGAGATCCGCAGCGTCCATATGGAGCTTGTAGATGTTCGACTGGACGACCCGGATCGGCGGCGTCTCGAACAGGCCGTTGCCCGGGTTGGGATGCACCGTCACCTCCAGCGAGGAGTTTGCGAGCACGACTAGATCGACGGTTCCATCGGCATCCGTCTGCATCGGTACCACACCGCACGGCAGCTGTCCCGAGGGATAGATCGTGCCGGGGAGAAAGCCGCCCGCGCCGTCCCCGAACGCGACGATGAAACCACCGCCCGCGGTGTTGTCGAAGTGGGTCGCGGCGATGTCGGGCCATCCATCGGCATTGAGATCGGTGACGGCCAACGAGACCACGCCGGCCGTCCCGTCCAATCCGAACGAAACGAACTCGACCGGGGCGAAACCTCCCGCTCCGTCGTTGCGGAACAGGGCGAATCCGGCGTGAGGCGTAGCATCGTGCGTGCCCGTGCTCGTGTGGAGAACATCGAGATCGCCGTCCAGGTCGACGTCGGCCAGGACCACGACGGGGTAGTAGTCTCCCGCCCAGGGGAATCCCGTCGGTAGAGCGACGGGCGCGCCGAACGTGCCATCGCCGAGGTTCGGCAACGCGGTCGCACGATGAGTTCCCTGGTTCGCGACCGCCAGATCCGGAATCCCGTCTCCGGTAAAATCGCCCGCCGCCACTTTGAAGGGCGCAGGACCGGCGGGCACCGTAACGGGGGATGCGAACGTACCGTCTCCCGCACCCATCAGGAGGGCTACGGAGGACTCGGCGCCGAAGTCACGGTAGAGGCAGACCGCGATGTCGTCGTGTTGATCCCCGTCGAAGTCCGCGATCGCCAGACCCAGCGCGCAAGTTCCCACCGGGATGAGCTGAGGAGGGCCGAAGACGCCGCCGCCGAGGTTCCGATAGAGGGCGATGTCCGAGCCCTCATAGAACTGTCCGGTGTTTGCGAGCACCACGTCGAGGAGACCATCCTCGTCGAAGTCCATCAGGGCGACGTCGAGCCCCGATTTCGGGCTGCCGTAACGGACCGGTTGGCCGAATTGGCCGGTCCCATCGCCGAAGAGCACACTGAAACCGGGAGACAGCGGCCAGCTCGCGATCACGAGATCCTCCGCTCCGTCTCCGTCGAGGTCCGCCGACCGAGCGGCCCAGGGATAGCGCCCGTTCAGGAATGTGCCGGTCTCATATCCGATCCAAGTTTGGAAAAGCTGATTGGCGCTGGCGCCGGGACCGACCGCCGAGAACGCGAGGAGCGCACTCGAGACGATCAGGGCCTGCAGTCCGGCGAAAACAGATCGCCCGGGGTTCCGAACCATATGGAGGCCTCCTTCGTTGGGTTCTGGCGAGGTGGTCTTCACCTGCCGGCGGAGTCAGATGGGCGGATTGCCGGGGACGCACAGATGATACAACAATTTTCTGTTGTATGAGTCCAAATGGAGAATCCGCGCTCCACGGACCACGCCCAGTGCTTCACCGATGGGGGCTGATTCGAACGTAAGTGACTACAGGCCAGATAGATGAGTTGGCGACGGCCCGCGCGGAGAGTGGAAGCTCACATCGGGCGCATGACAGCCCTGGAGAGAGGATCACGCGCGAGCATGGGACCGCGCTCCCCCGGCGAGCACCCGGCCCCGGATTGGTCACGACGATCCCAGACCTGCTCGCGGCCGGCAGCGACCCGAGATTTTTCGTGTCCTCTCCCCGACCGGAATTCCGCGAACTCCTGGGAAAGAACCGAGAACCGTGTTCCTCCATGGGAGATTCAGGCATGTTCCGTTGCTCCATCAGAACTGTCTTGGGCACTGCCCTCGTTCTGGGAGGGTGTGCCCGACTGGTCGCCGCCAGCCCTCAGCTGCTGTTCGATCAGACCGCGGGAGACAGCTGGGTCGATTGGGACGTGATGACGGTCCCCGGAACCCACTACCTTTCAGTCACCGGCCCCCGGGTCGGGATCGTCAGGTACGAGCCGGCGACCGGTTGGACGCTCCTCGATACTCCGGAGCTGGATGAGTATCGAACGGCCCCGTTCTGGGCTGCCGGTCACGTCTTCTTCTCCGGATCCCCTTCGGGGGGCGACAACCGGAAACACTTGTACGTGGTGGACGGGGACGGAGCGGTCGAGCTCGCGGTGGCGCCGGAATCCCTGTGGAGCGTGGGCCTGATCATCGAGATCGGGGGACGGGCCGTTTTCGAATTCGCCGACGACACGCACGGGACGGAGCTCTGGGCCAGCGACGGCAGCCCGGGAGGGACGCGTCTCCTCAAGGACATCAATCCGACGGGCGACTCTTTCCCCGACCTCGGTGTCGTTGCGGGAGGCTTCCTCTTCTTTTCCGCCGACGACGGAATCCACGGTCGCGAGCTCTGGTTGACGGACGGAAGTTCCGCCGGCACCCGCATGGTCAAAGACATCCTTCCCGGTCCCGAGGGGTCCTTTCCCTACGACCTCGAAGAGGTGAACGGGCTCGTCGTGTTCCGTGCGCTCGACGAGCTCGCCGGACTGGAACCTCATCGATCCGACGGCACGGAAGCGGGAACCTATCTCGTCCGCGATCTGGAGCCCGGTGAAGGATGGTCCCGGCCGGAGGGATTCACGACGATCGACGGGTGGGCGTACTTCCTGGCGCGAACCGACGATCTCGGCTTGGAGCCATACCGAACGAACGGAAACGCTGTGCAGTTCATCCGCGACATCAACCCCGGATACCGGTCGTGCGCATGGTTCTCGCGGGGCTTCTTCGGCTACAACGGCGAGGTCTACTTCGCCGCGGACGATGGCGTTCACGGCGATGAACCTTGGAAGACCGACGGCACCTCGCCGGGGACCCAGATGGTGGACGACTGCACACCAGGATTGGATGACACGAGTCCGGCCACTTTCGTGGAAGCCGGCGGTACGCTGTTCTTCCGGGCAAGCCCCGCGAGCTCGACAGGCTCCGAGCTTTGGAAGACCCTGGGCACGACGGGAACGACGCAGGAAGTGGCGGTCAATCCGAACGGTCCTTGCTTCCCCAACCTGCTCTTCGGAACATCGAGCTACCTGTACTTCGGCGCCACCGATGGAACGAGCGTGGGGCACGAACCACGTCGGCTCGACGTCGCGACCGGCACCATCGAGCTGCTGGAAGATCTGAACACCGACGACGGCTCCAACTGTGAACGTCTCACCGCCTATGGAGAGGATCTGCTCGCTTTCAGCGACAGCTGGCAATTCGGTCGGGATCTCTGGCACTTCGACCTGGCCGATCCGGAAGCGTCCTTCGACTTCGATGACGGTGGATGGCACGAATCGCAGGCACCCGCGGGAGCACGTTTTGCGGTGGACGGTGCGCTCGTCTACTTCACGGGTTGGCACCAAGACACGGGATTCGAGGTCGGC
>JAGQHR010000197.1 GCA_020431745.1 Candidatus Eiseniibacteriota bacterium | reverse complement strand
AGCGGCGCGCAGTGCGCCGGGATGCGCGGGGTCGATCACCACGACGGTTCCCGGCTCACGAGCGGCGGATTCGGAAGTGTCGAAGCCTTCGACGAGGTCGGCCCCGCCCAGAATCTGGAGCGTCTTGACCTTGGCGATTCCGTTCGCGTAGAGCGCGGTGCCACCGGACAGGTTTTGGAAGTAGCCACCGTAGGACGATGCATCCGAGGCGTAGCCCTCGACGCCGTTGCCGTAGCTCGACTCGGCGTAGAGGCCTGCGCACTTGCTCGTGAGGACGCTTCCGTTGCCCTTGGCCCAGACGGCGGCGTCGAGCGTTCCGAACACTCCGTCTCCGAAGGACTCTGCCTTGATGCCGTTGGAATTGTTGGTGTAGACGTGCAGCGGTGACGCCGGATTGATCGTGCCGATCCCGAGTCGGCCGCCCAGGAAGTGCCGGTCGCTGTCCGCGTCGTAGATGCCGATTCCGTCGGTCGCGAGGTTCTGGACCCAGAAGGCCGCGAAGCTGGCGTTGTTGTTCGTCACCTGCATCGGATTGAGGTTTTCCGTGGAGGTGCCGACCCGAAGACGAAATCCGGGATGGGCCGAGACTCCGATGCCGACGTTGCCGAAGTGCTCGATGCCCCAGGTGCCGGTGGTCCAGACACCATCCCCGCCGCCTGCGCCCGTGGACGAGTAGATCGAATAGGGGCCGGGAGTGATCGGCTGCCGCGGATCGAGCGGCGTCCATTCGACATCTCCATCGCAGAGCACGGCGATGTCGAGCCAGCGTTCCTCGCCGTCGAAGGCGCCGGGGCCGAAGTCGAGCTGGACCGTGAACGTTCCGTCCGAAAGAGCGGTCGGGATCTCGAGCAGGTCGCCGATCTGGGTGCCGCCGACTTCGGCATTCCACAGCGAGAATCGGAACTGGCAGTTGCCGTTCGCGGGGACGCCCAGTTGGTCGAGACGACCTTGGTACGTGAACGCGGTCCCGACCGGAGCGGCATCGGCGGCGGGGAGCCAGGCTCCCAGAAGCAGGAGTAGGCAACCGACGGAACGCGCCCGGATCGAGCCGCGCGCGAGGCGGCGCGTGACGGGAGTGTCCTTGGGAGAGGACGGCTGCGAAAGATCACGAGGATCGAGCTCGCGCGCATCGGGCGTCGAGAGCGCGGGTCGAGTCGGGAGCTGGTTCATGAGCGGGGTTTCCTCCTGGGTTGCGCGTCGGTGATCGAGATCGCCGGGGTGGTCGAGGTCGCCAAGGTTGCCGAGCTCTTCGATCGTCGACGGTGGCGCCGAGTCGTCGTGACGGGCTCGCGACCGTCTTCGATTCTTGTGGTTTCCGTTCGTCATCGTTTGAGAACGAGCTTGCGAGTGACGGTTCGTCCGGCCTGGTCCAGGCGAAGGAAGTAGACGCCGGACGGCAGCGGCGCACCGGAGCCGGGGGCGTTCCACGTCACGTGATGCGATCCGGCTTCGAGCATCCCGTCGACCAGAGTCGCGACGACCGCGCCGTCGACGTCGTAGACCCGCAGCGTCGCGCGTCCCCGGTTCGGGGTCTCGAAGTCGAGTGCTCCACCCGGTGGAAACGGATGCGGACGGGGAGCGTGCAGAGCCAGGACCGGTACGGTATTGCCGGTTTCGGGCTCCGGCACGTCCGTTGGTGTCGGGGGTGGGGACGACCAGAATCCCCCGTCCAACCGGTAGTCTCCCCCGGTTCTGCTCCCCGTATCGGGGGCTCCCGCAGTGCCCCGCAGGGCGTACGAGCCTCCATCGCTCCGCCCGCCTCCGTGATCGATCGACCACCACTGGAGCGCGTAGCTGCCGCCCCCGCCGGCCGTCGCGTGCACGGCCAGGCCGGCCGCCGCGGCCAACGGGAGCGTGGCGAAGATGGTCCTCAGACTCGGCTTGGTGCGCACCATCGGCAGCGTTCCCTCCTCTTGTTCCGGGAGCTCGTCGATCGTCGTCGAGCTCGGACTGGCCCCGGCTCCTCGGATCGGGCGGGGCGTTCTCGTTGGGGGAAACGAAAGCGGCAGGAGAAGCGGACGAGGAAATTGCCGGAAGTTCGATCCACTCCGGAAGTCGTGGCTCTCGTGGCAGGCGGCTCTCTGAGCGGCGGAAAGTGGATGAATCGGGACGTCGCGAGAGGTCCTCCCATGATCATGCGAGTTCCGTGTTGGCCGCCGCCGCCGCAGACTTTGTGCGTCGAACACCGGGGCGTCTCGCCGGTGTCGGCAAGCGCACGGAAGGTCGGCTCGATTCGACGGGTCGCTCTTCGTCAGGCGATCGGGGAGGTCACATGCGCCGTGTCTGGGTCCTGGGGCTCCTGCTTCTGATCACCGGTGTGGTCGATGCCGAGGCCACCACGACGATCCGTCGATCGGTCATCGCGGGCGGAGCGGTCGGTGCATCCGGTGCTTCGCATGCCGTCCGATCGACTCTTGGACAGGTCGTGATCGGATCCCAGGCGGCGTCATCCCACCGGATCCACGCCGGTTTCTGGATCGCGCGCGAATCCGCGGCGGAAGTTCCCGAGGCGGCGCTTCCCCAGGCGTTCCGTCTCTACGCGGCGACGCCGAACCCGTTCTCTTCGTCCGTCTCGTTGCGATTCGATGTGCCGAGCTCCGGAGGTCATGTGTCTCTGCGCTTCTATGACGTGGGTGGGCGCATCGTACGCAACCTCGTCGACGGGGGAGCGGCGCCCGGGAGCGACTCCGTCATTTGGGACGGGCGCGACGATCGGGGGAACGCGCTGGCGCCGGGAATCTACTTCGGCATTTTCGAAGCCCCGGGCTATCGCCGGGTGCAGAAGGTCATTCGGACGCAGTGAGACGCAGTGAACGGAGCCTGGCGGTCTTTCCCCATATCGGCGACGGGAACGTCGATCCGTTTGTACGTCGCGGTTCGCGACCGTTCGAGAGGAGCAGCTTCATGACTACGCGTGTGTCGCTCGAGTGGCGGGATGGTCGACCAAATATGTGCGGGATCGGGTTCGGTGGCTTCCACGGGAGCCAAGACCCGGTTGCCTCCCGGGCGCGGCGCAGGCTTCGTGCCGTCTCGATCGCGCTGTTCGCCCCATTCGTGATGGTGGCGGCGGCGTTCGCGACGGTTCCCCAGATCGTCAGCTACCAGGGCGAGCTGCTCAGGGACGGTTCCCCCTTCACCGGCTCGGCTGACATGAAGTTCGTGATCTTCGACGAGGACAATTCGATCTGGTCCAACGACGGCACCAGCACGGGCGGCTCCGAACCCACGGCGTCCATTCCCGTCTCCGTCGATGCCGGCATCTTCGACGTCTTCCTCGGTGGCGCGGGCATGGTGCCCTTGACGTCCGCCATCCTGGCCGGGGTTGCCGACCCCAAGCTTCGCATCTGGGTCGACACGGGCAGCGGATTCGAGCTTCTGCCCGACCAGCCGATCGTCGCGGGCGCCTATGCCATCTCTGCCCGCAGTGCGGAACGATCGGAGTTCGACTTCCGTGCGAACGGGCTCATCTGGTCGATGTCAGGCGGGTTCCGCTTTCCCGATGGGACGATCCAGACCACGGCGGCTTTGGGTGGTGGAGGGGGAGGCACGCTCGATCAGGCGTATGACACGGGAGGACCGGGGGCGGGCCGAACGATCACCGCGGATGCCGGAGCCGTCACTATCGAGGGGCCCGACGGCGTGAGCGTCAACGGATCGGTCGGGGTGGGGGTCACGGGAACGCCCTTCGCCCGCATCGCTGTGGGCAATGTCGGTGGGGTCGACGACGTGAAGCTGCTCGCTTTCGACGAAGGCGTCGGCGGCGAGTTCCACTTCGAGGGTGACTTCGCCGGGGCCGGCAGCACGGGGAATCGACTCGCGCTCAACAGCGCGTGGACCAACGACATTCAGGTGTGGCGCGGGGACGGGCACGTCGGCTTCGGGATCGTCCCGGGAAGCGCGATGGTCGCGATGGGAGCGAACGGTACCGGAAGCGCCAACTCCGCGCTCGCCGTCTTCAATCTGAACGCGGGCGACTCCTACGCCCTGCAGGCGACTTCTCTGGGATCGGGACCGGCCGCGACGTTCCAGAGCGTGAGCGGCGATCACGCCCGCTTCCTGGGCTCCTCGGGCAACACGGTCGCGAAGGTGGACAACTCCGGGCGGGGCCATTTCTCGTCTCTCCAGAACATCACGGGAACGTCGATCCTGGACACCAGCGGCCGTTGGCGTCTGAGCGGAGCGTTCGGAAGCGGCGTTTCGGGAGCGCCTCTTTTCGTGGAGAACACCACGAGTAACGGGGTGGCGGTCTGGGGACGCGTTTCGGGGACGGACGCGACCGCGGTGCTCGAGCAGAACGGGACGGGTTCGCTCCTGCGCGCGTTCAAGAGCGGATCACTGAAGTTCGAGATCCAGAACAGCGGTCGCGTGGTGACCACCGCGCTCCAGATCACGGGAGGTGGGGATCTTGCAGAGCCGTTCACGATCAGCGACGGCGCGGTCCCGCCGGGTACCGTCCTCGTGATCGACGACGATGCGCCCGGTCACCTGACGCGGAGCACGCGCGCCTACGATCGACGCGTGGCCGGGGTGGTGAGTGGAGCGGGTGGCCTCGCCCCGGGCATCACTCTCGAAGCGAGCACCCACCAGCAAGGGGGGCAGCAGGTCGCGCTTACCGGTCGTGTCTACGTCCTGGCCGATGCTTCGCAGGCGCCGATCCGGAGCGGCGACCTGCTCACGACATCGTCCGTTCCGGGACACGCGATGCGGGCATTGGACTCGACGCGGACCTCCGGCGCGGTGCTGGGCAAGGCGATGACGAGCCTCGCATCCGGTCGCGGGCTCGTGCTGGTGCTGGTGACCCTGCAGTAGTTTCGTCGTCGGATCGAGTCGTCCCATGGGATGGCATCGGGAGGAGAGGATGCGCCTCTTCGTTCTCACGCTGGCGAGCGTGACGGCGATGGTCGTCGTCGGGATCTCTGCTACCCGGGATCCCGGCCGCGGCGAGGATCCCGCGGAGTGGTCGTGCCAACCCGGACGGGGTCTTTTGGCCGGCCTCGTCCGGACGCTTCGCGGGACCTCGAACGTGGATCGGAACGTGCCGGACGGTCGCGGTTTGGATGGCGATCGGTTCGGGACATGGGAGGGCGGTCACGAGTCCGATGAGGATGCGCGGAATCCTGATCGGCCCGATCTCTATGCCTGGGAGCGGTACTTCATGCGTCGCAACGACGCCGGCGTCGTCCCCATGGACGGTCTCGTGCGCGCGAAGGAGCAGCTCGCGAGCCGCGATGGTGGAATGCGGCGCGACGGTGGGTTGTGGACCTGGCAATGGTTGGGGCCCGGCAACATCGGGGGACGGGTGCGGGCGATCCTCGTGCATCCCACGATCACCAATCGGATGTGGATCGGCGCCGCTTCCGGCGGGATCTGGCGCTCCGACGATGCCGGAGGCTCGTGGACTCCCGTCGATGACTTCCTGCCCAGCTTGGCGGTCACGTCGCTGGTGATGGATCCCACCAACGCGAACGTCCTGTATGCGGGGACCGGGGAGGGCTTCTACAACTTCGACGCCGCGCCCGGCGCCGGCATCTTCAAGAGCACCGACGGTGGGGCGAACTGGTCCCAGCTCACTTCCACGAACAACACGACCTTCCGGTACGTGAACCGCCTCGCGCATCACCCCTCGGTGAGCGGGACGCTCTGGGCCGCTTGTCGCGACGGCGGAATCCGGAAGACGACGGACGGCGGAGTCAGCTGGTCCCTGGTCCTCTCCACCCCGAGCCCGGCCTGCGACGTGAAGGTGCAGGCGAGCAACGGGAATCGCGTGCTGGCCGGCTCGACCGGATTCCTACCTGATCTCTTCGGATCCGCCTGGTTGTCGACCGACGGCGGCGCGAGCTGGAGCGAGCAAACCACCGGTGGCGCCGGCAAGTTGCCGAGTGACGCCGGGCGATGCGAGGTCGCGTTCGGAACCGGCAACTATCTGTATGCCAGCCTGGATCACAACGGGGGCGAGGTCTGGCGCTCCACCAACTCCGGCAGCACCTGGAGCCTACGTGGGAGTCCTTCCCTGGGCGGCCAGATCTGGTACGACAACGCGCTCTGGGTCGACCCGGCCAACAACGAATTCGTGGTCGTCGGCGGCGTCAACGCGTATCGCAGCACGAACGGCGGAACCACGTTCTCCGTCATCACGGACTGGGGGCAGTACCACCACGGTCTTTCCGCCCACGCGGACCAGCACGCGATCGTGCCGCATCCCGGGTACAACGGATCCACCAATCGCACGGTGTTCTTCGGCAACGACGGCGGGATCCAGAAGGCGACCAACATCGGAACGGTGGCGCCCACCACCGGCTGGACGAACCTGGCCAACAACCGCGGCATCACCCAGTTCTTCAAAGGAGCGAGCTCGCCGTCCGGGAGCGTGATCGTCGGCGGCGCCCAGGACAACGACAAGCT
>JAGQHR010000196.1 GCA_020431745.1 Candidatus Eiseniibacteriota bacterium | reverse complement strand
AACGAGACCTTCCATGACCATGCGCTCCTCCAGCCCCATGACGTCCGGAACCGTGACCGCGAGATAGAGCGGTCGCTTTCCGTATTCGCGATCGATGATCCGGGCGACCGCGAGATCCTTGGTGAGGAGCGGTTCGTCCAAAGTCCTCACGTAGGGCCGGAGCCCCGACTGCTTGAGGAAGGCCTCCAGCCGTTCCCGGGTCCACCCCCCGTAGTTGGCGTCCGCCATCGCCTTGATGACCGGGAAGTCCGCCGCGTATTGGATCTCTTCGTCGCTCCATCCCAGATCGACCGTCGGCGCGTCGTCCCGCACCTGTTTCAGGTACCAATCCGTGTTGAGGAGGCTGAGGTTGACCACCCGCACGTCCGGACGCAGCTTCTCCACGGCCTGGATGTACCACAGCGGGAACGTGTCGTTGTCCCCGTTGGTGAAGATGATCGCGTTCGGCTCCAGCGGCTCGAGGATGTTGTAGGCGTAGTCGGTCGCCACGTGGAAGCCGGTGCGATCGTGGATGTGCCAGTAGTGCAGCATTGTCATGAGCGGCAGACAGATCGTGAGTGTGCCCGCGAGGTAGAGCATCCACTTGGCGGAACCCCCGCCGGAGGTGCCGGAGACGGCACCGCCACCCGACTCGACCGCCGGGGCGACGGAGCCGACGGCGGCGGGGCCGGAGCCCGGCGCCCCCGACGCGGCGCCCGTCTCTACGGGGACGGGGACACCGGCGCGGAACGCCTCGAGGATGGCCGCCACCCCGATGCCGATCCAGACGGCGAAGAACTGATAGGACGCGACGAAGAAGTAGTCGCGGTCGCGCACCTCTTCGGTCCGGAAGTTCAGATAGAAGACCAGCGCCACCGAGGTGATGAGGTAGATCGCGAGCAGGAGCACGAACGACCTCTTCTCCCGCAGGAAATGCCAGATCGCTCCCACGAAGCCGATCAGATACGGAAAGGCCTCCCCCAACCAGGGCAGGACGCCGCCCAGGGCGTACTGGTCTTTCGCGTACTGGAAGAAGTGCCGGTTGAACTGCACGCTCCACGGCGCCTGTCGTACCTCGAAGGGATTCGGCGGCTTGTACTGATCGCGGATCAGCACTTTCCAGAGCGCGTCCCAGTTGGCCGGATCCGCCTCGTTGATGAACGGATTGAGATGCGCCCGGATCATCAGGTAGGCATGGGTCGAGAGTCCGAGGATGGCCGCGATCGCGCACCAGGTGAGGAGCCCGCGCGGCCCGAACGCGGGATGCACCTTGGTGACCGCGCCGAAGAGCGAAACCAGGACCACGATCCCGAGGAGCGGCACCCAGAGCTTCCAGCCCAGGGTCGGCAGGAGCCCGGGATGGATCGCGAGGAGGAGACCGGCGACGAGGAACGCCGCGAGCTTGCCCCGGGCGAAGAGGCGATGATCGACCAGGAGCGCGAAGAGAATGATCGGCGGCACGACCAGGAAGGTGCCGAGATGGATCCCGATCGACAGACAAACCAGGTAGTAGAGGAGCGCGAAGAGACCGGTCCGGCTGGATCGTTCGGAGCCGGGACGCGCCCAGACCAGAATGAGCCAGACCGAGAGCGCCATGATCGCCGAGCTCGCCGCGTAGACCTCGGCCTCGATCGCGTTGTCCCAGAAGGTGCGCCCGAACGCCACGAAGAAGGCGGCGACGGACCCGGCACAGAACTCTACCCAGCGCGAGAGTGGCGGGCGTTCCGCGCGCCGGCGCAGGATCTCGACGACGATCAGATAAGTGAAGACGCAAGTCACGCTGGAAGCGAACGCCGAGAAATAGTTCACCCGGGTGGCGATCTGCGGGAAGAGCGGGAGCAAGGTGAAGACCCGCCCGATCAGGACGTAGAGCGGCGTGCCGGGCGGGTGCGGAATCCCCAGGGTGTACGACGTCGCGATGTACTCCCCGCTGTCCCAGAAGGGACAGGAGAGAGTCAGGGTCAACAGATACGCGATCTGCGTGACGACGAAGACGAACGCGACGCCGGGCCAGTCCTGGCGCGGAAGCAGGCGGGATCCGTTCATCGATCCTCCCGGGTCCGGTAGCGCTCCGCGGAACGCTCCAGGAGCGCGAGCGTCTCGTCCGCCATCCGCTCCCAGCTGAAGCGGCCGGCCCACTCGATCCCGCGTTGCGACATCTCCCGCCAGAGCTCGTCGTCCGCGAGCAGCTGATCGAGTCGATCGGCCAACGCGGGCAGGTCCCCGTGCGGCACCAGGAATCCCGTCTCCCGATCCCGGACCGACTCGCGCAGCCCCGGGGAGTTGCTGGCCACACACGGCACGCCGGTGGCGTTCGCTTCGATCACGGACAATCCCCAACCTTCCTTGGGCGAGGTATAGAGCAGGATGCGGGTCGCGTGGAGCATCTCCTGCTTCGCGCGCCCCTCGACGTAGCCGAGGAACTTGACCCGATCCGCCACCCCCTCGGCGCGGGCGATCTCCGCGAGCTCGTCGCGGTAGTCGCCCTCTCCCGCGATCCAGTACTCCACCTCGGGATGCTTGCGCGCGAGCTGCGGCAGGACCCGGATGGGATACTCGATGCACTTGTACTTCTTGAGCCGCCCCAGGTACAGCAGGACCTTGCCGCGCTGGCCGTTTTCCGACGGAGGTCGATAGAACCGATGGTCGATCCCGCTGCGGATCACGTGGATCTGCCCCGGGTCGATGTGCCGCCGCTGCAGATCCTCGCCGGTGCTGTCAGAGAGCACCTGGAACTCGCAGTCGCGGTAGACGTGGGGAATCGTCTTCTCCTGCGCGTAGACATAGCTGGCGAGCGGAAACGCGGCCTGCTGGAAGTCCGTCGTGCCGAACAGATGCGGAATGTTGACGAGGACGGGACGCTGCAGAAAGAGCGGCGAATAGAACGGCAGCTTGTTGAGGTCCTCGACCACGACGTCGATGCGGTCCTGCAGATGTCGCCGCGCGTACCAAGGGGCCAGGAAGTTGAAGTTGTACAGGTTGCCGACGCGGATGACCTCCATCCCGTCGATCTCCGTGCGCTCGGCACCCCCGGCGAACCGGCAGGTCAGGAAGGTGACGGGATGCCCGCGTTCCTGGAGCCGCTGATAGATCTGATGGATGATCACCTCGGCCCCCCCCTGCTCGGGGTGCTCGAGGTCGCGATAGCTCAAGAGAAGGATGCGCATCGTCGCTACTTGCGTCCCAGGGTCCCGATCATCGCACAGGTGTAAAGGCCGAGCCGACGCTGCCGCATCCAGGCGCGGGTCTTCCGTCCCAGCGGACCGAAGGGCCAGATCTCGGGTGGATACTTCGGCAGGGTGGCCAGGCGCGCCCGCATCAGGCCGTAGCGCAGGGAGCGATAGAAGAAGCCCGGCACCATCCACTCTCCGTAGGTCCGCACCACCTGCAGCCGCGCCCGGCGCACGAGCGATTCGAGCTCGGAGGGTGAGTACTCCGTCTCCCAGCCCGCGAACCAACGGCCGAGCAGGATCATGACGTGCTTGGCCAGGGTGTAGACGTGAAAACGCTGCGGTACGTCGACCAGCAGGTGTCCCCCGCTCCCCAGCACTCGGACGTTCTCGTCCAGGAGCGGCATGGGATCGCGAAAGTGCTCCATCAATCCCTGATGGAAGACGAGACCGAAGGTGCCTTCCCGGAAGGGCATGGCCCGGGCGTCGGCGCAAACCGGATGCACCGTCACGCCGAGGCGGTCGGCCTGCTTGCGGATGACCGTGAACGAGCTCCGCGTGTAGTCGAGGACGACGACGTGGGCCCCGCGGTGCGCGAGCTCGAGACTGTCGCGTCCGGAACCGGCCCCCACCTCCATGACCCAACGGTCCTCGACCGCGAGGGCGTCGAGCTGGCGCTTGATCCGGTCCTCATTGGAGTAGACGTCGTCGATTTCTTCGCGTTCGGCCCAGTAGCGCTCCCAGTGCTGGGGCGTCGATTGTCGCACGGTCAGCTTTCGCTCTCCTCTCGCCCATCCCTGCGGGCTCGGCCCTCTCCGGGACGCAGCTCGGCCGCGATCGGATCGAGCACGCCGTTGACGAAGCCCGGCGCTCCCGGCTCCGCGTAGCGCTGCGCCAGCCGGATCGCCTCGTCCAGGATGACCTCCACGGGAACCTCCGGGGTGGCCGCCAGTTCCGCCCAGGCGAGTCGCAGGATGGCCCGCACGATCATCGAGAGCCGGCCGAGCTCCCAATGCGCGAGTCGGGGCCCCAGTCCTCGGTCGATCTCCGCCTGATGCTGCTCCAAGTAGGCGGCCAGGTCCACCGCATGATCCCGGGCATCCTCGGTGAGATGATAGCGACCCAGCGCGAAGTCGAGGGCGTCGCGCAGATCGTCGCCCGAGACCTCGACCTCGTAGAGAACGCGGAAGAGGATTTCCCGCGCCTTGCGCCTGCCGCCCTGCACCCCGAGCCTACCGTACCGGCCCGAGACGGTCGGGAAGCTCACGGTGGAGACGGGCCATCGCGATCGCGGCCGCCGCGGCCTCGCGGCCCTTGCCACCCTCGTCGAAGCCGGCCCGGGCGCGCGCCTGCTCCACGGTCCGGGCGGTGATGACGCCGAAGAGAACCGGAACGCCGGTGTCCAGCGTGATGCGGGTGCAGCCCTGCGCCACCGCATGGGCCAGGTAGATGTCGTGGTCGGTCTCCCCCTTGAGGATGCAGCCCAGCCCCACGACGGCATGGAAGAGGCCGCTCTCGGCGATCGGCTGGATCGCGCCGGGCAGCTCGAAGGCACCGGGCACCCAGAAGAGATCGACGGCGTCGGCTCCCCGCTCCTCGAGGTAGGCGCAGGTCGTGGCGGCGAGCCGGGCGCTGATCTCGCCGCTGTATCGGCTGGCGACCACGGCAAAGCGAAACCCGGACGCGTCCTCCCCGCCCGGCACGGAATCCGGCGAGTCGAGCTTCATCCGCGTGAGCTCCGGTCCCGGGGGACTTCCGGAGTGACAGGGCCCGGCTCGTTGCCGTCGACCGTCTCGGGATCGACCAGGCTCAGCATGTGACCGAGCTTCGAGCGCTTGGTCTCGAGGTACTTCCGATTGCGCGGATTGGACGGGACCTCGAGGGCGACGCGCTCCACCACCTCGAGTCCGAATCCGGAGATCCCCACCCGCTTGCGTGGATTGTTGGTGAGGAGACGGATCCGGGTCAGACCCAGCTCGAGCAGGATCTGCGCCCCGATGCCGTAGTCCCGCTCGTCGGCCCGGAATCCGAGCTTCGCGTTGGCCTCCACGGTGTCGAGCCCGCGATCCTGCAGATGGTAGGCCTTGATCTTATTGAGAAGCCCGATGCCGCGACCTTCCTGGCGCATGTAAAGAAAGACCCCGCGCCCTTCGGCCTGGATCAGATCCATCGCCCGATGCATCTGCTCGCCGCAATCGCAGCGGAGCGAGCCGAGGACGTCGCCGGTCAAACACTGCGAATGCACGCGCACGAGCACCGGATCGTCGGTCGCGACATCCCCGACGACGAGCGCCACGTGCACGTCTCCGTCGAGCAGGCTCTGGAAGAGGATGAGACGGAACGTGCCGTGCTCGGTCGGCATTTCGGTCTCGACCAGACGCTCGACGAGCTTCTCGTGCTGTCGCCGGTACTCGATGAGCTCGCGGATGGAGATGACCTTCAGATCGTGGCGGCGACCGAACTCGACCAGCTGCGGCAGACGCGCCATCGAGCCGTCGTCGTTGAGGATCTCGCAGAGGACGCCGGCCGGACCGAGTCCGGCCATCCGGGCCAGGTCGACCGTGGCCTCGGTGTGCCCCGCACGGCGCAGCACGCCGCCGGTGATGGCCATGAGCGGAAAGATGTGCCCCGGGCGCGCCAGGTCCTCGGGCCTGGTCCGCGGATCGAGCAGGACCTCGATCGTGCGCGAGCGATCGGCAGCGGAGATCCCGGTGGTCGTCCCCTCGACCGCGTCCACCGAGACGGTGAAGTGCGTCTGGAGCTTCGCGGTGTTGGTGTGGACCATCGGCTGCAGATCGAGCGCGCGGAGCCGGTCCTCCTCCATCGGAACGCAGATCAGGCCGCGCCCGTAGCGGGCCATGAAGTTGATCGCCTCGGGAGTGGCGGTCCGGGCCGCCATGATGAGATCGCCTTCGTTCTCGCGATCCTCGTCGTCGACCACGATGACCATGCGCCCCTGGCGGATCTGCTCGATCGCCTCGGGAATCGAAGCGAGCTCGGACTCGATCGTGCTCATGACTGCCTCGTGGTCTCCGTCGATCGATCCGGGTCGATCGCCTGGGTCCGGGACGCGAACGCCGCCGCCCGCAGCATGTACTTGGCCAAGATATCGACCTCGAGATTGACCCGATCCCCTTCGCGGTACGATCCGAAGCGGGTCCGGGTCAGTGTCTCCGGAATGATGTGGACGCGGAAGCGCGTCCCCTCCGGGAGATCGGTTACGACACCGATGGTCAGGCTGACTCCGTCGACTGCG
>JAGQHR010000195.1 GCA_020431745.1 Candidatus Eiseniibacteriota bacterium | reverse complement strand
ATCGGATCCATGCGACCTCCCCAGGCGGCCCCCGGCTCGCGCTGAGCCTACTGCTCCCCGGCCACCGGCGTCGAGAGGAGTCGGGCTCGTCACCGCGACGAGGCGATCTCCATCGCGGCCGTGAGCGCGCGGACGATCGCGCGTCGCTGTCGCCGCCAACGGGATGCGTCGTGCAGCAGCCTTTGGTTCACTTCCAGCTCGAATCCCAGATACCGCGCGGCAGGCAGAGCGCGGCGCAGCTCGCTGGTCATCCCGTCGGTCCAGCCGCGGTAGGGAGCGTTGCGATGGACGGCCAGCTCCGGCGCCAGCCGGCGGAGCTCCCGCTGCCAGATCCGGGCGAACCGCGCTTCGGACGCACGTTGCGGATCGAAGAGGAGACCGATGTCGGTCCGGCGCTCACACCCCTTCCACACAGGTGTGAACGAGTGCGACGCGACGTGCAGCACCGTCGTCACGTGGGGCCGCTCTCGCAGCCGGCTCAGCGCGCGCCGAACGGCATTCCAGTGCGGCCGGTAGTGATCCTGAAGGATGCGATCGCGCTCCTCGTCGGACAGCGGGCGCGTGATCTCCGAGAAACGCGTGGCGGACCGCTCCGTCCGGTTGAGGTCGACCACGAGTCGCGTCACCGTCGCGCCCACGAGGGGCGCGGAAAGCGTGCGTGCGATCAGACGGGCGGTCGCGAGGGCACCTGCATCGAACCCGCGATGGGATTGGAGGAGCTGGCCGTGCTCGTTAAAGAGCGCCCGGTAGCGCGGTGGGACACGATTCCCTCCGTGCTCGCACGTCACGAGCAGGGCCCAAGCGGTCTCGGATCGGGACGATCGTGGAGACATCGACGCTCGAGCCTTGCGGCCCCGAGCTTGTCGAAGGAGTTTCGGCACCCGGCTAGGCGCGGAACAACCGTCCCTCGGCGAGACAGGCACAGAGCTCTCCATAGACCTCGGCGATCCTTTCCTTGGCGACCACGCCGGGCTCGACCGCCGGGGTCGGCCCCTCTCCTCCTTCCGAAACCCCGAGGCGGCGCAGGATTCGTCGCGCCAGAGGTCCCTGCTCCAGAATGAGCTCCACAGGCTCCCGCCAGACCTCTCCGTCCGGCGTGGAAAGCAGCGTTTGGTGGACGAGATGGGACCACAGCTCGCGCGCCGTCGCGCCCGTACCCGGGAATCCGAAGAGGCCGAGGAAACCGGCATCGTCGATCCGGCTCACCTCTGCGTCGCGGAGCGTTGTTCGGAAGAGCGCGGCCAGCGGATCGCCCGGCCACTTCCGCACCGTGTCGAGCGGGACCCAGCGTTCGTCGATCAACCCACGCAGCACGGAGACGATCGCCGCCACGACCGCGAGGTCGGCCCACGGACACTCCTGGATGTCCAACACCCGGATCTCGATCGCATCGCGGTCGAAACGCGCGATCGCGCCGCGGGCATTGGACCACTCGTAGCGCAGGATACCGTCCGGATCGAACGGCGCGAGTCCCTCGTAGACGCGCTCGAGGATCTCCTGTTCGTAGGCGTGCCGGGTGTCTGCGCGCTCGGGGATGACCTGTCCCGCCACCGCGGGCACCCGCCGCGAGTTGTTCCGATAGAACTCGAGGCGATTGTCGAGAATCCCCGAGGCCCTGCCCTCGAAGACGGGCGAGCTCGCGGCCAGCGCGGGCAGGATCGGGAGCACCACCCGGATCGCGGCGTGCAGGCGCCCGAACTCCTCGTCGTTTCCGAAAGGAAGGTTGAGGTGCGTGCTCTGGAGATTGGACCAGCCGTGCCCGGAGCAGCCGAAGATCCGATCGAACGCTTCGTAGACCGGGCTGTAGTCGTGCGGCCAGAGCCGCGTCTCGCGCGCCGGATCCATCCAGGGATGCATCGCGGTCGGCATGAGCCGGGCCCCCAGCGGCTCGAGGATGCCGTTGATCCGCTGCACGTCGGCCTGGAAGAGCTTCGGCAACGGTGTCAAGCGGCCCGCCGGCCCGTTCGTCTTGAGCTCGATGACATGGAGAACCAGCTCGTTCGACCAGGCGATCTCCCCGTCTTCGACATCGGTGAACTCGCCGGTCACGGCCTCCAGGATCCGATCCGCGATCGGCGCGATCGACAGGGAGTCCCGCGCCACGACCATGTACTCCAGCTCGATGCCGAACCCTTCGAACAGATGAAGCGGAGTGCGCTCGTCCAAAACCCCTCCCGGTGCTCTCTCAGCCGCGTTTGCCGCTTTCGATGCGTTGCACGAACACCGACATCACCCGTTCGTAGAGCGCGGGGCCGAGGACACCGTCCTCGTAGCCCGCATCCAGGCTGGGGTTGTCGTTGACCTCGATGACGAAACCCTTCTTCCCCTTCTGCTTCATGTCAACGCCGTAGAGCCCGTCGCCCATGAGGTTCGCGGCCTTGACCGCGTTGCGTACGACGGCCGGCGGGACTTCGTGGATCGGCACCGCCTGAACCTTGCCGTAGTCCTCTTCCTCGCCCGCTTTCCAGTTGATGATCTGCCAATGCTGATCCGCCATGTAGTACCGACAGGCATAGAGCGGCTGGCGATTGAGGACCCCGATCCGCCAATCGAACTCGCTGGGAAGGAACTCCTGCGCGATGATGAGGTCGGACTCCTCCAGCATCTCGTTGACCTTGGCGACGAACTCCTCTTCGGTGTCGATCTTGAAGACGCCCTGGGAGAACGCGCTGTCCGGCATCTTGAGGATGCACGGAAGACCGAGACTTCCCAGGGTTTCCTGCAAGTTGTCCTCGTGAACGACCACCGACCGCGGGGTCGGCACTCCGTGGCGCTGCAGCACCTCGGCGAGATAGACCTTGTTCGTACAGCGAAGGATCGACTGCGGATCGTCGATCACCACCATCCCCTCTGCCGCGGCCCGGGCGGCGAAGCGGAAGGTGTGATGATCGACACTCGTTGTCTCGCGGATGAAGAGCGCATCGAACTCCGCGAGCCGACCGTAATCATCTTTCTCGATGAAGGTCGTGTGCATGCTCCACGCTTCGGCCGCCTGCTTGAAGTGCTCCAACGCCTTCTCGTTGGAAGGCGGGTTCTCCTCGGCCGAATCGATGAGGATCGCCAGGTCGTACCGATAGTTGGTCTTCTTGCGGCGCGAGGGAACGCGCCCGGCGAAGTACTCGGTGGCCATCTCGACCACGAACGGCCGGTGCGACTGCGGAATCTCGCTGGCCGCGATGGGCCGGATGTTCTGCATCGTCCAGCGGTCTTCCACCTTCTTGAAACTGGCGCGCAGGAGCGGGGCCGGGAACATGTTGAAGAGACCGAGGCTCAGCCGGTCGTACTTGCGAGCGAGGTTGCGGCCGAAGTAGATGCTGAGCTCGAACTCCGCCGAGTGGATCGTGTGCAGATTCTTCTGAATCAGCTCGTCGATGTCTTCGGACGCGAGGCGCTGGATGGCCTGATTCTTCAGGTCCTGCACCGTGCTCACGGCAGGAAGCGGTCGATGACCCCGCGCCTCCGCCAGCAGGGAGACGTAGTACCCCAGGCTCTGGTAGCTGTAGGAGCGACAGAGGTTGAAGACCTTGGCCGCCCGGATCTTGCTCCAGGCCGGATTGGTCAGGTACTCACGGGCGGCGATCAGCTCGACGCCGTCGATGTGGAGCGGCCAGTTCTTGGGATTGTTCACGACCACCAGGATGGTCATTCGTCACGAGCCGGACTTGCGCCGGACCTCCCCGCCGGATGTTCGCGGTGCCGCCTTCTCCTCGTCCGGTTCGAGGATCAGCAGATTGGCATCGTACGTCACGATGCCCAATAGAATGGAGCAGAGCACCCGGTTGATGTCCATGCTGTAGTGGTGCTTCGTCGCGAGCGGGTTCGGGTGGAGCGGGTCGGCCACCAACACCTCCCGCCTCGTCGCATCGTACCCGCAAAGCACGACGAAGTGCCCCGAGGGGACCCCGCCGATGTCGTCCGGCCGATCGTCCGGCGGAGCTTCCCGCGACTCCTGATAGAGGTAGGTCGCAGAAAGCCCGGTCAGGATCGGAACCCCGGCCTTCAGGTGATTGCGGATGAGTGCCGTGGTGAGGTCGCGGAACCGGATCTCCCCGCCCAGCTCCAGGTACTCGAGGTAGGCATCGCAGGCGAGCCGCAGCTTCGGGTCCGTCTTGGCCGCTCTCTGCGCGGCGAGCTTCGCCTTGAGGTCCACCTTGGCCTTGAACCAGGTCGGATCGAAGACCTGAATGTTGAAGGTGTAGATCGTCGCGCGAAAACCGCGCCGCAACGCGTGGCATCCGAGGAGGACGGCCAGCGTTCCCCCTTCCGAAAGCGCCTTGGTCTCCTGGACCACCGCGCTCAGATCTCGTTGCGCCCCATAGTAGCGATAGACCGCGTGAAGGCAGGTCGGACCGCAAGTCGTGGCGTCCGGCTGCGGGAGCATGTCGAACTCGAGCTTGAACGAACGGGGCGACCGCTTCCGTCCGGCCTTGACCCGAGACTTCCGCGCGGATGCCTTGCGACCGCGCTTCCGGGGACGGCGCGGTGCGCTCTTCTGGTTCCCGTGGGGTCTCTTCCTTGGAGTTGCCATCCGCCCGATGATGGACCGAGCCGACCGGGGGTGCAACCGGCTCCGTCGCTCGCGACTCGATCACACGGATCCACCTCTTGCTCCCCGGGGTCGACTCGCGCACCCTTCCCGGATGGATTCACGCCCTCACGGACCGTCCAAGTGGAGCGCCCTCGGTTTCCTCGCCATCGCCGAGCTTTTCGCGATGACGCTGTGGTTTTCGGCCTCCGCCGTGGTACCCCAGCTCGCGCGCGATTGGCAGCTGAACGGATCCAGGCAAGCTTGGATGACGATGACGGTCCAGGCCGGTTTCGTGTCGGGAGCGCTCCTGAGCGCGATCTTCAATGTCTCCGACCGGATCTCTCCCCGGACCCTGATCGCGGCGTGCGCTCTCTTGGGTGCCGGTTGCACGGCGGCGATCCCCACTTGGTGCCAGGGTGGTTCTGACGCGCAGGTGGCGCTCGCCCTCGGGTTGCGCTTCGCGACCGGCGTCACGATGGCCGGCATCTATCCGCCGGGGATGAAGCTGGTGGCGACCTGGTGCCGGGAGGATCGCGGGCTCGGGATCGGGATCCTCGTCGGAGCGATCACGGTGGGAACCGCGTCTCCCCACCTCCTGAACGCAATTTTCGGGAGCACGGGCATGCCTCCATGGCCGCGCGTGCTTTTCCTCGCATCCGGATTGGCCGTCCTGGGTGGTGCGCTCGTTCTCGCTGGAGTCCGGGAAGGCCCCTTCGGACTGGGCGCGGCCCCCTTCGACTGGCGCTACGTGGGGCGTGCCTTCGCCAACCCCACCGTGCGCGCCGCGAACCTCGGCTACCTGGGTCACATGTGGGAGCTGTATGCCGCCTGGACCTGGGTGCCGCTGTTTCTCCTGGACGCGTACGCCCGCGCGGGTTGGTCGACGCAGAGCGCGCGGATCGCCGGCTTCGGCATGATCGCGATCGGCGGAGTGGGATCCGTGCTGGCGGGCGTTCTGGCCGATCGCCTGGGCCGAACCACGATCACCGTCGCGAGCCTGGTCGTCTCCGGGAGCTGCTGTCTGGTAGCCGGCCTCCTGTTCGCAGCCCCGGGCGCGCTCACGGTGTTGTGCCTGATCTGGGGATTCGCGGTGGTAGCCGACAGCGCGCAGTTCAGCGCCGCGGTCAGCGAGCTGTCCGACCCGCGCTACGTCGGAACCGCCCTGACGATCCAGACCAGCCTCGGGTTCCTGCTGACCATGCTGACCATCCAGGCGATCCCTCCGTTGATGCACCACTTCGGTTGGGCCAAGGCCTTTCCGATGCTCGCCTTGGGCCCGGTCGTGGGTTCGATCTCCATGCTGCGGCTGCGGCGGATGCCGGACGCGGTGCGGATGGCCTCGGGACGCCGGTAGACGGACCCCTCGACCTGACCCGGCTGGCACGGAACGGGGTGTCGCCGCAGACACCGCCGGGTGTCCCGCCCAACCGGTTCCGGAGCTGCTGCATCTCAAGGTCGTGCCCGGTGGAATGGCCGGGCGAACGCTCCGCACGACGGGAGCGCCGTCGGATGCCCGGCAGCACCCGATCGGAACGAGCGAAGCGAGCAACCGAGCAAACGTTCCCGACAACGGAGGATCCTGTGAACGAGCCCATGAAGTCGACCGCCACCCGTGCTGTTGCGCCAACCGACGCGGCGGATGTGCCGTCGCGGACCGAGTCCACACGCGTGCGCAAGGAAGTCGTCTCCGTGCATGATCAACCACCCGGTCACTGGGTCGGCGACGGATTCGCGGTGCGCTCGCTCTTCTCCTATTCGGAGATGGGGGCGGAGACGAGCCCGTTTCTGTTGCTCGACTACGCGGCTCCGCGGGAGTTTCCGCCGTCGAAGCAGCGGCGGGGCGTGGGCGAGCATCCGCATCGCGGGTTCGAGACGGTGACGATCTGCTACG
>JAGQHR010000194.1 GCA_020431745.1 Candidatus Eiseniibacteriota bacterium | reverse complement strand
ACCTCGATGACGCTGCGGATCTATGCGAAGCACAAAGGCCTGCCGCTGGAGTCGGTGCAGGTCACGCTCCGGCATCAGAAGATCCACGCGAAGGACTGCGAGGATTGTCAAAGCGAGAGCGGCAAGATCGACGAGATCGAACGCGAGCTGCGTCTGACGGGCGACCTCACGCCCGAGCAGCGTGAACGGATGCTCGAGATCGCCGACCGCTGTCCCGTCCACAAGACGTTGTTCGGAGAGAAGAAGGTCCGTACCCGATTGGTCTGAGCGTTACCGAGGTGTTGTTTCCATCCGGTACCCCGGTAGCAACGTTCATCGCGAACTACCGTAGCGGTCCCGGCTGGGATTCCTCGGGAGCCCCCTGCGGCTCCTCGATCGGCGTCAGAGGCGGTCGACGCCCGCGGCGGTGACGTTGCGGAAGACCGCTTCCAGTCCCTGGTCCAGAGTCTCGACTTCGTAGACCACGATTCCCGAATCCGCGATCGCCCCCGCGATCTCCCGGTAGGCGAGACTGGGAGTCTCGGTGATCAGCTCCACCGCGTCCGGATCGACCTGCACCGCGCTCACGTGTCCCAGCGAGAGGAGCCGGACGGCGAGGTTCCTCGGATCGGCCGTCGCGATCCGGATCCGGTGCGGATGTCGGTCGCGCACTTCTTCCAGCAGGTGTTCGATGCTGCCGTGACCGAGGATCCGTCCATGCGAAAGCACGGCGACGCGATCGGTCAGCGACTCGATCTCATGAAGAACGTGCGACGAGACCAGCACGGAGCGCCCGGTCCGGCCCAGCTCGACGACCAACCGCTGGAGCTGACGGCGCGAGGGCGGATCGACGCCGAGAAACGGCTCGTCGAGCAGCACGATCTCCGCGCCCTCGTCGGCCAGCGCCAGGCCGAGCTTCAATCGCTGGCGCATGCCGCGCGACCAGGTGCGATAGACGCGATGGGCATCGGCTTCGAGATCGGCGATGCCGAGCGCGCGGTCGGTCGCAGCGCGCGTCGCATCCTTGTCGAGACCCCGCATCCGGAACGCGATATCGAGATTGCGCCGTGCCGAGAGTCCGTCGAAGAAGCACTCCGTCGCGGGGACGAACGCGATGCGGCGGCGGATCGCGGCGTCGTGGAACGGTCGACTCCCCAGGACGACGACCTCGCCTTCCGACACCTCGATGAGCCCGGTCAGCACGCGCATGAGCGTGCTCTTGCCGCAGCCGTTGGGGCCGACGATCCCGGTGATGCCGGGCTCGAGCTCGAGGTCGATCCGGCTGAGGCCCAGGACCTCGCCGTAGAAGACGCTGACCTCGCGTAGGGTGGCGGTCGAGCCGGTGCTCATGGCGTCATCTCCCCGCGCACTCGCATGGTGATGATCCAGAACCCCGCGCATCCGTAGGCGAGCAGGACGACCGCGGCGATGAGGCCGTGATCCCCGCGGGAGAAGGCGCTCGCGATCATCTCGGAGACGGCGGATCCCGGGCCGAGCGGCCATGGATCACGGTGGGAGATGGACTTCGCGATCAGATCCGGAACGGCGAAGCAGAGCAGGGCGAGCAGCATCGCCCATCGCGCGCGGCGCGTGCCGGCGCTGGCGCCGACCGAGACTCCCGCCAAACCCCAGGCGGTGAGCACGGAGACCACCGTGAGCTTGCCGATGAGCTCCAAGGCTTCTCCGACGCCGAGATCCGCGGTGATCCCGACGCGGAGGATCGCGATCAGGACACCGGGCGCGAGGAGCAGTCCTCCGGCGGGAAGTGCGACCGCGAGCATCCGGCCGAGTGCGTAGTACCACGGGAGCACGGGACGCGTCGCGTAGAGGAAGAGGACGTCCTCGGCACGATCACGCGCCACTAGAGGCGTACCGATCCCCAGGACGAGCAGCCCCACCGGCAAGGATTGGAACTGCAGAAACTGGAGCAGCGGATCCCACGGGAGGTGCGCACCGGTCGCCTGTTCCGCGAGGTTCCGCACCAACAGGATGATCGTGAGCAGGATCGGCGGCAGCGTGCTGAACAGAAAGAGGAGCCGGACCAGCTTGCGCTTGGAGGCGAGGACGAGCTCGCGCCTGGTGATCGCGGCCACGACCTGCCGGGCTCCGGGGACGGGATGCATTGCCAGCTCGCTCATGACCGTCCTCCTCGCGAGCGCTCGCGGGCGCCGTCCATGACCGTGAGGACCGCGTCCTCCAACGAAACGCTGTCGCGCCGGAGCCGGCGGACTTCCGCGCCGTGACGGGCGACGACCGCCCAGAATCGCGTGAGGTCGGTGTCGCCGTGTGAGAGAAAGCGCAGCCGCGTCGCGGTGACCGACCCCGTTCG
The DNA here is from genome assembly GCA_020431745.1 of Candidatus Eiseniibacteriota bacterium. Classification (GTDB taxonomy): domain Bacteria; phylum Eisenbacteria; class RBG-16-71-46; order CAIMUX01; family CAIMUX01; genus JAGQHR01. Next base: position 4,118 of record JAGQHR010000194.1, on the reverse strand, counting down.
CGTGCGTGCCTCTTCGAGACGGGCATCGAGTCCGGCGGCCAGGAGGGATTCGACGACCGCGAGATCCAGGCCCTCGCCTTCGGCGATCATGCTGCCGGCGCCGGGGTCGACGAGGGTGGCGACCGGTCCCGCATAGGCGACGGTGCCCGACTCCAACAGGAGCATCTCGTCACAGAGGAACTCGGCGTCGTGCAGGACGTGGGTGCTGAGGAGGATGCGTCGACCTTCCTCGGCCAGCCCGCGGATGAGGGTGAGGAGCTGGATCCGTCCCGCCGGATCGAGGCCGACCGTGGGCTCGTCGAGGATCAGGACTTCGGGATCGTGACAGAGGCTCATCGCGAGCTTGCAACGCTGCCGCATGCCGGTCGAGTACCCGTCGGTCGCACGGTAGCGTTCCTCTCCCACGCCCAGGGCATCCAGAGCGCGATGGGCGCGCCGCAACGCTTCCCGCCGCGGGAGTCCGTTGAGCTGTCCGGCGTAGGCGACCGCGTCCACGCCCGATCCGCCGGGAAAGATCCCCGCCTGTTCGGCCATCACGCCGGCCCGCGTCCGCACTTCCAGTGCGTGCTGTGGAAGCTCGAGGCCCATGACCCGGATGCGCCCCCGTTGGGCGCGCAGCACACCGAGGAGCGCGCCGATCAAAGTGGACTTTCCCGCGCCGTTCGCACCGACCAGACCGATCGCGCGTCCGCTCAGCGTGGCGGAAACTCCGCGGAGTACGGGTCGCCCACCGCGGGCGAGGTCGACGCCGTCGAGCTCGATCCATGGCTTGCCGTTGGAAGCGCTCATCAGCACAGCTCCGGGAGGTTCTTCCGGGCGAAGAGCCGGCCCGTCATGTAGATCGCGATCGCGGCGACCAGCACCAGCACGACCGTCGCGAGGAATGGATTGCTCTTGGCCGCCTCGGTGAACACCGGGATCGGGAAGGCATGGGGAGCTTTGCCGAGCACGCGCAGGTGATACGACGGCGAAAGGAGACGGATCGAAAAGGGGAGCATCCCGATCGCCCAGTCGAACGTCGCGAAGAGCGCGAGCGACGCGATGAGACCGCGCTTCGTGAGCAGATGCAGCACCCCGAAGAGGGCGACGTAGGCGAGGCTTCCGACCGCGGCCGCAAGCATGTCCTGAGCCCAGGACGCGAAGCTCGCGCGCAGCAGCAGATGGAACACGGTGAGCAGAGTCGCGCTCCCGACGGCGAGCAGCACGGCGGTGAGAACGGTCCGGGTCCCGGCGAGCACGGTGCGTGGAGCCGGCCCCAGCAGCGCATAGAGGAGAGTGCGTTGGGTGATCCCGTCGCGGAGCGCCATTTCCGAGAGCAGCGCCGCAGCCAGCGGAATCCCCGGAACGACGGTGAGCTCGCGGAGATCCCGCAGCTCCCCGCGGGAGAGGATGTTCAGGACCGAGAGGACCACGATCAGGGCCAGGAACCCGGAGGCCAGGACCAGGAGGCGTCGCAGCGCGCGGGCGGCGGTGACCGGTCCCCAAAAACCGGCGGACGCGATCCGGATCGCGTCGAGGCGTCCGATGCCGGCGGATCCTCCGGTCACGGCTTGGGTTGCTGGATCTGGGTGGAGCATGGTTCCTCGTTCGATCGTGGACGACGAGGACCAGTACGGAGCCCGCACCGAGGAGGTTGCCTCGGGAGTTGCCGTCAGATCGGTTCGGGACCCGCGACGCTGACCCGGCCGGCCGAGGCCTCGACGATGACGCCCCGCAGCCGCTCGCCGGCGCTTTGCAACACCGTGACGACGAATCGCGGCCGGGCCTCGAAGACGCGTTCGACGTGGCGGATCACGCCGGCCTCCCGCGCCAGGAACGTCTCCACCACACCCACGTCCTCGTAGGCGAAGACGAGGGTCAGGACCGCTTCCCGCCAGATCGTACGCGGGGGCGCGACTTCCAGCGCGGAGCGCGCGGCATCTCCGTACGCGCGGACGAGTCCTCCGGTGCCGAGCTTGGTTCCACCGAAGTAGCGGGTCACCACGATCAAGGCATCGAAGATGTCGGCCCTGCGGAGCGCACCCAGGATCGGAGTGCCGGCCGTGCCGGAAGGTTCACCGTCGTCGTCGCCGCGCTCGAAGGGACCTTCCGGTGGTCCGAGGCGCACCGCCCGACAATGATGGGTGGCGTCGTGGTACTTCCGGGAGACGTCGTGCACCAACGCCTCGGCCTCGGCCATGGTCGCGACACGGAAGGCCTGCCCGAGAAAGCGTGAGCCTTGCACCTTGGTTTCGATCTCGGGGCCGTGGTCGATCGATCCGTACCGATCGGGATCGGGTTTCGTCACCATGACGCGATTGTAGGAACCGCCTCCGGTTGTGTCGATCGGCCGGTTCTGCGATCGTCAGCGCATGCGAGGAATGTCGGGATCCGCGGATCCGAGTGGGCGTTGCCAGGGCCGGCCGAGGCTGCGGGGACGATGCGCAGACCGCCCCGATTTCCCGTCCCGACGCGCGTCCGGCGCCGGCGATCGACGGACTCCCGCGGTCGCCGCCATGGTGACGATCCTTCTGTGTTTCGGCCTCCTTTCCGGTTGCGCCCGCTCGCGGAGCACTCCCCGTACGACCGACTGCTTCCTCTCTCCGCCGTCGTCCGGTTCCATCCGGACGGAGGAGATCGTGGTCGAGCTCGGTCAGACCGTGGAGGCCGCGCATGCGCCCACGCCGACCAACGATTCCGAGGCGATTCTCTTCCGCCAGCTCTACGAGACGCTGACCGAGCTGGATTGCGAAGGGAATCTTCGCGGTCGTCTCGCGGAGCGTTGGGAGCCGGACGCCGATGCGCGGGTCTGGATGGTGACGTTGGCTCCCCGTCGTTTCTGGGACGGTTCCGCCCTGCGCGCGCAGGACGTCGTGGCCTCGTGGAGGACGTCCGCGCTCCGAGTCGGAGTCGGGCGTTCGCCGTTCTGCTGGGTCCGGCCGGATCGAATGCGTGCGATCGACGACCGGCGCATCGAGGTCGCGCTCCCCGCACCGATGCGTGACTTCCCCCGGGTGCTCGCCCATCCCGCCCTGGCCGTCGCCTCGCCGCGGCCGGGAGCGACCTGGCCTGTTGGTTCGGGGACCTTCATGATCGCGCAGGCGACGACCGGCCAGCTGTCTTGTCCGCCCAATCCGTACGCGTCCCCTGCCGGCATGTCGGAGCGGGCGCCCCGTTTGACCATCCGAATGAAGACCGGCTCGGATCCGCGGGACCTCGCGGGTCAGGAACCGGTGGTGCGTCGGGTCTGGTCGCGGAAGGCGGTTTCGTTCCTGGCCACGCGCGGCCTGCAGGTCGAACGCCTGCCGTGGTCCCGCCGCTACGTCCTGCTCCTGCCCGATCCGGTCGCGCTGACCCTGGACCGCAGTGACATCGCGACGGTGGTCGCGGATGCCGAAGCCGAACCGACCGCGATGCTCGGTTGGAAGGATGCGCCGTGTGTCGAGCTCGCGCTTCCGTCGGACGTGGAGGCGGGCTCTGCGCAGGAGCAATCGACGGGGTCCGAAACGGATTCGTCCGCATCTGACGGGGGCAGTCCAGGGGCGACGGAGCGGCGGCTGGAAGTTTGGTCGATCGCCAACGATCCCGACGCGATGCGCATCGCCGAGCGGGTGGCGGCCCGGGCCTCGGCCTCGCTCGCGAAGGCGGTGGTCTCCAATCCTGTGGAGTCGATCCCGTTCTACTCGACGCTGCGCGCAGGGCGGGCGCTCGCGTTCGTGGTGGCGATTCCGGAAGAGCTGGAGACCACCTGCGAGGCGCCGGGCGAGCTGACGACAGATGCGCCCTGGCTGCTCGATGGATGGGATCAGTGGCGGCGCCTGGCGCATCCCGCCGGCGCTTCGGGCGGATCTCCCGCCGAGCTCGAGCGCTATCTGATCGAGTCGGCGCGGGTCGTGCCGATCCTGCGGACGGGCGCCAGCCTGGTGAGCCGTCCCGGACTGGTCGGGGTGCGGATCGACGGAAGCGGCCTGCCCCGTTTCGGTCGCGCCGGTTGGAGCGGCGGGAGCCCTCTTCCGTGAGCTTGCGCGGCCGCATCTTCGTCGCCTCGCTTTTGGTCGCATCGATTCCGTTCGGACTGGTGGCGTTCGGCCTTCGCCGGGAGACCGCGACCCGGATCACGGCGCTCGACCGGGACGCCC
>JAGQHR010000193.1:1949-6433 GCA_020431745.1 Candidatus Eiseniibacteriota bacterium | reverse complement strand
CTTCCTCGGGAGCGGCGATGCGATCACGGGCGTCGAGCTCAAGGTCGTCGACATGGATCGGGCGCCGCAGGTCAGCGAGCGCATTCTCGAAACCCTGGGCGGGTTCCCCTATCGGGTCCGCGACTGGATCGAGATGAACTCCAACCTCTTCGCCTGGATGCAGACGGAGAAGTTGGTGATGTTCGTCATCCTCGCGCTCATCGTGCTGGTCGCCGCGTTCAACATCACGGGCGCGCTCATCATGCTGGTGATGGAGAAGAAGCGCGACGTCGGGATCCTCCGGTCCATGGGCGCGACCGCCCGCGAGATCGGGACGATCTTCGTCATCGAGGGGTTGGTCATCGGGGGGATCGGAATGGTGCTGGGAACGGCCGCCGGGCTCGGTCTCTGCGCGATCCTCGATCGCTATCAGCTCATCAAGCTGCCCGGGGACGTCTACTTCATCGAGACCCTGCCGATCGACGTCCAGGCTTGGGACGTCGTCGTGGTGCAGATTGCCGTGCTCGTGATCTCCTTCCTCGCGACGGTCTACCCGGCGTGGACGGCGTCGCGGCTGGATCCGGTCGAGGCGATCCGTCATGAGTGAGCTCCGGGACACGACGGGGGCTGGGGCGGATCACGATCGGCAGGCCGCCGCGCTCGAGAGCGAGCGTCCGGGGGAGGCCGATGCCGGCGACGGGCTCGGTCCGGTGATCCTGCGGGCCCGGGACGTCCACAAGGAGTATCCGGGGGTGCGGGATCCGCTGCACATCCTCAAGGGAATCGACCTGGAGGTGCGCAGTGGGGAGGTCATCGCGATCCTGGGTGCGTCCGGCTCCGGGAAGAGCACTCTCCTGCACATTCTGGGGACGCTCGACCGGCCGACGCGCGGCACCGTCCTCTTCGACGGGGAGGACCTCTTCCAGATGGGAGAACGGGGCCTGGCCCGCTTCCGGAACCGGAATCTCGGCTTCGTCTTCCAGTTCCACCACCTGCTGCCGGAGTTCACGGCGCTGGAAAACGTCTGCATGCCGGGTCGCATCGCGAAGATGGATCCGACCAAAGCCGCCCAGCGGGGCCGCGCGCTGCTGGAAGAGGTCGGACTCGCCGATCGGGCGGACCACAAGCCCTCGGAGCTCAGCGGCGGTGAGCAGCAACGGGTGGCACTGGCGCGGAGCCTGTTTCCCCGTCCGCGGCTGGTTCTGGCCGATGAGCCCTCGGGAAATCTCGACCCGGCCGCGGCCCGTCGCCTCCACCAACTCATGTATACTGTCGCCAGAACCCATCGCCAGGCGTGGGTCGTCGTCACGCATAATGAAGAGCTGGCGAAACTTGCCGATACCAGATGCAGGATCGAAGACGGTGCCCTACGTCACGTCGATCCATCCCGGTAAGAGCGGAGGACTTCAGGGATGAAGTGCCAAAACTGCGGGGAGTCGGAATCCACCATCCATTTCAAAGAAGTGGTGGAAGGCAACCTGCGCGAAATCCATCTCTGCGAGGCCTGCGCCCGCGACAAGGGATTCCATATCGCGATCGAGCACAACAAGCTTTCGATCGCCGGCCAGTTCATTTGGATGGCCGAGAACCTCTATCCCGAGAGCGCGGCCAAGGTGGGGTCGGTGCAGTGCGCGACCTGCGGGTTGCGGTATAGCCAGTTCACACGAATCGGCCGCCTCGGATGTCCGGACTGCTATGGCGCCTTCCAGCCTCAGTTGATGCAGATTCTCCGTCGAGTGCACGGGGAGACGACCCACCGCGGACGGCTCCCCCGGGAGACGACGGCACTCGCGGAACCCGAGACACCAGCCGCGGTGACACCCCCGCCCCGCCCGGAGGACGTGCGCAAGCAGCGGTTGCGCCAGCTGCGCCGGGAGCTCGAGGCAGCCGTTGCCAGCGAGGCGTTCGAAGAAGCGGCCCGTCTGCGGGATTCGATCCGCGCCCTGGAGTCGGAGCCTCCGGGGGAGCCGGGATGATTCCGATCCTCGACATGGTCCAGGGGCCTGTCCGGTGGCTGGCGGGCGACGGTCCGATGGGGGACCGCATCCTCTCGACGCGGGTCCGCCTCGCCCGGAACATCCGAGGAACCCGTTTCGTCGGGCGCGCCCTGGAGCCGGAGCTGATTTCTCTTCGCGATCGGGTCCTCGACCTGGGCCTTTCGATCTCGGCGCTTCCCGGTGCCAACGCGATGCCGGTGGGCGACCTCGCGGTGATGGACCGCCAGCTCCTCCTCGAGCGGCATCTCATCAGCCATGATTTGACGGGAGACTCCGCGGTCCGCGGGCTCGTGCTCGCCGGGGACGAGAAGGTCTCGCTCATGGTCAACGAGGAGGACCACGTCCGGATCCAGGCGCTGGCCCCCGGATTCCAGCTGGAAGCCGTTTTCGAGGCGGCGCAGAAGGTGGACCTGGAGCTCGAGGCGCATCTCTCGTTCGCCGCCACGCCCGAGCTGGGTTACCTGACCGCGTGCCCCACGAACGTCGGGACGGGGATGCGGGCCTCGGTCCTGGTCCATCTTCCCGCGTTGGTGCTGACCCAGCAGATCAAGAAGATTCTGGCCGGCGTCAACCAGGTCGGGCTGACCGTTCGGGGTTTCTACGGAGAGGGCAGCGAGGTCGTCGGAAACTTCTTCCAGATTTCCAACCAGACGACCCTGGGCCTGTCGGAGACGGAGACCCTCACCAAGCTGTCCCGGGTCGTCAACCAGATCCTCGAATGGGAGGATCGAGCCCAGGAAAACGCACTTCGCGACGCCCGGCTGCAGGTGGAGGACACCGTCCTGCGGGCCCTGGGGGTCCTGAAATACTCCCGTCTCCTGCGGTCGGAGGAGGTGGTCGGCCTCTTGTCCGCCGTCCGCTTTGGCCATACCCTCGGGCTCAGGAACGTCCCGTCGGTGTCGGTGTTGAACGATCTGCTCCTCCGCTGCCAGCCTGCTCATCTTCAGCGGGCTGCGGGCCGAGAAATGACGGCAGAGGAGCGCAACGCCTACCGCGCGGAGCTCGTCCAGAAGGTCTTGGAAGTTCGTGACGCGCCCCGATTCGATCCCTGAGACCGTTCCAGGGAAGGAGCAAGAGAGCTGATGCACGACAAATTCACCGAACGCGTTCGCAAGGTGATTTTCCTCGCCCGGGAGGAGGCTAGCCGTCTCCAGCACGATTCCATCGGCACCGAGCATCTCCTGCTCGGGTTGCTGAGGGAAGGCGAGGGAATCGCGGCCACCGTCCTGTCCAACCTCGGGCTCGATCTCGATGCCATCCGGCACGCGGTGGAGAGCATGGTGGCGCAGACCGGGGGGACGCTCACGATCGGGGAGATCCCGTTCACGTCGAACGCCAAGCGCGTCCTCGAACTCTCCGTGGACGAGGCCCGCCAGCTCGGACACAACTACGTCGGCACGGAGCACCTCCTTCTGGGTTTGATCCGCGAGGGCGAGGGTGTCGCCGCGAAGGTCCTCTCCGACATGGGAGTCGATCGCAAGAAGGTCCGCGACGAGACGCTCAAGCTGCTGGGCGGTCATCCGCAGCAGCAACAGGCGGAAGGCGAGGAGAAGGCGGACACCCCGAGCCTCAACCAGTTCGGGCGCGACCTCACCCAGCTCGCCCGTGAGGGAAAGCTCGATCCGATCTTCGGTCGCGAGCGGGAGATCGAGCGCGTCATCCAGATCCTGTGCCGGCGGAAGAAGAACAATCCGATCCTGATCGGCGAGCCCGGGGTCGGCAAGACCGCGATCGCCGAGGGGCTGGCCCAGCGGATCATCGAGGGCAAGGTTCCCGAGCTGCTGCGCAACCACCGCCTCATCACTCTCGACCTCGCTTCCGTGGTCGCGGGAACCAAGTACCGCGGCCAGTTCGAAGAGCGGCTCAAGAACATCATGAATGAGATCCGCGAGTCGCAGGACACCATCATCTTCATCGACGAGTTGCACACCATCGTCGGGGCCGGCGGTGCCGAGGGTGCCATCGACGCCTCCAACATGTTGAAGCCGGCGTTGGCACGCGGTGAGCTGCAGTGCATCGGTGCCACGACGCTCGACGAATATCGCAAGTACATCGAAAAGGACGGTGCGCTCGAACGGCGCTTCCAGACCGTGATGGTCGAACCGCCCAGCATCGACACCACGATCCAAATCCTGCGCGGGCTGCGGGACAAATACGAAGCCCATCATCGCGTCCACTACACGGACCAGAGCCTGGTCTCGGCGGTGCGTTTGGCGGAACGGTTCATTCCGGACCGCTATCTGCCGGACAAGGCGATCGACGTCATCGACGAGGCTGGCGCGCGAGCGCGGCTCTCCGTCACGACCCTACCGACGGAGCTGCGCGAGCTCGACATGAAGATCGAGAAGGTCGCGTCGGAGAAGGAAGCGTCGATCCGTGCCCAGGAGTTCGAGAAGGCCGCTTCCTTCCGCGACAAGGAGAAGGAGCTCCGACAGGAGTACTACCGTCTCAAGAAAGAATGGAACGAGACGAAGTCGATCCGGCGGATCGAGGTCAGCGATGACGACA
>JAGQHR010000193.1:0-1939 GCA_020431745.1 Candidatus Eiseniibacteriota bacterium | reverse complement strand
CGGAAGTGATCTCGAACATGACGAAGATTCCCGTCAGCCGGTTGGAGGAAAAGGAGCAGGAGAAGCTGGTCCGAATGGAGGAGGAGCTCGGGGAGCACATCGTCGGACAGGAGGAGGCGGTCCAGGCGATCGCCCGTGCGGTGCGGCGGAATCGGGCCGGGCTGCGCGATCCGCGACGCCCGATCGGAACCTTCATCTTCCTGGGGCCTACGGGCGTCGGAAAGACCGAGCTGGCGCGGGTCATCGCGCGGTTCCTCTTCGACGATCCGGACTCGCTCATCCGCATCGACATGTCGGAGTACATGGAGAAGTTCTCGGTGAGCCGCCTGGTGGGGGCGCCTCCGGGCTACGTCGGCTATGAGGAGGGCGGTCAGCTCACCGAGAAGGTGCGCCGCAAGCCCTACTCGGTGGTGCTCCTCGACGAGATCGAGAAGGCGCATCCCGACGTTTTCAACATCCTCCTGCAGGTGTTCGAAGACGGAATGCTCACCGACTCCTTGAAGCGCAAGGTCAGCTTCAAGAACACGGTCATCATCCTCACCTCCAACATCGGCGCGCGCCAGATCCGCGGCAAGGGCAAGCTCGGCTTCTCCCGCCCGGATGTGGACGTGGAGTACGGTGCCATGAAGGACACCGTGATGGACGAGGTGAAGAAGGTCTTCAATCCGGAGTTCCTGAACCGCGTCGACGAGATCATCGTCTTCCGCCCGCTGGCCCGGGAACACATCGAGAAGATCGTCGAGATCCTCCTGGCCCAGGTGCGCGAGCGTCTGGCCGAACAGAACATGTCGATGACGGTGACTCCGGGCGCGGTCTCGCTGCTCATCGAAAAGGGATTCGACCCGGATCTGGGCGCGCGGCCGTTGCGGCGGGCCATTCAGAAGCTGATCGAGGATCCGCTCGCGGAGCTGGTGTTGCGTGGGAAGGTCAAGTCCGGCTCCGAGGTCAAGATCTCGAAGAAGGGCACGGAGCTCGCAATCGAGGAACGGACCCCCGAGGTGTCCCACAAGGAGTGAGCGCAGCCTTCAGGATGCAGGCGAGATCACGGTTCGGGGGGACCCAGACAGTCTGGACCACGATGCGTTGGGGCCTCCTCGGCGCATGGGTAGCGTGTATGCCGTGGAACGTGGTCCTCGGGCAGAGCCTGCTCCACAGCCCGGCCTCCACCTTCCAGCTGCCGGAAGAGGCGCCCGACCCGCGCAACCAGCTTCCGTTGGCTCGGCTCGGGATCGAGGGCAACGTCCGCGCCGAGTCGCTGCTCGTCGTGCGCTCGAGCGGGCTCGAGATCGGATTTCCTGCGCCCCCGCAGGCGATCCGGAGCGCGGTGAAGTCGCTCTATGGGCTCGGGCTCTTCGCGAACATCCGCGTCCTGGATGTCACCGCACCCGGAGCGTCCGAACGCACGCTGACCATCTCCGTGCAGGAGAATCCGCGGATCAGCGGGATCTCGTATTCCGGCAACGACAAGCTGGGGGACGAGGATCTCAAGTCGCACCTCGACGTGCGGGCGGGCGATCTTTTGAGCGGTCGCAAGCTCTTCGATGCGCAACGGGCGCTGCAGTCGGCGTACCTGGACGAGGGATATGCCGCGGCCACCGTCACTCCGCGGGTGGAAGAGAGACCGTCGGGGGAAGTCGAGCTCGTCTTCGACATCCAGGAAGGCAAGCGGGTCAAGATCGAGTCGGTGGACTTCGCCGGGAATCAGGCGTTCTCCGACGACGATCTGCGCGGAAAAGTCTCGCTCAAACCCAACGGTCTCTTCCGCCGCAAGCGCTACACCGCGGCGCGCATGCGCGAGGACGTCGCCAAGGTCGAGGACTACTACCACAACCACGGATACAAGGACGCCCGAGTCACCGACTATCAGGCGGAGTTCTCACAGGATTACGGGACGACCGACCTGCACTACACCGTGGAGGAAGGACCATTCTACAGCTTC
>JAGQHR010000192.1 GCA_020431745.1 Candidatus Eiseniibacteriota bacterium | reverse complement strand
CAGCCCGATACACCCGATAGCGCGACTACACTCGCCGCGAGAAGGAGTGCCCAGCCGCGCCCTATTCTTCGGCGTTGCCGGCCTTCGGGCGGGCGAGAAGCAGAACGGCGATCACTCCCGGAGCGGGACTGATTCGACGCAGAAAGCGAGCTGACGACACAGACGAATCGCAAGACGGCCTCCTTGCGGTGGTTCGGCGGTGCGACGAAGTTGCGGGACGACCGAAGCGACGCGCATTCCCGACGCTCGAACTCCGCTCGCCGTTGATGTGACCATTCGGAAGGTCACAGAGCAAGTCAGGACTTGCCACTTCCAGACGGCGCCGCAATCGGCTCAGTCGACTGCTTGTGCGACCCAGGTGGTTTGATCGACCGGTCCCAAATCGGATGCGATCGTTGCCGCGCCGGTGCCGATCGCGCCCGATTGAGTGCGATCCGGAATCTGGCCGAAAAGGGTCAGGTCGTAGGCCTCGGTGGAATAGCGACCGCATTCTGATGCTGCGGCCTCCGTCGTGTACTCGGTTTCCAGAAGCATCCGACCTGAGGAAGACACGAAGAGCTTGCGGACGACCATTCTACCGTAGGGCGTCGCGTCGATCTGATCGGTCGTTTCCGGGGCGCCTCCGATCCCGCTGGCCGGAAGCTGGAAGTTGCAGCGGGCGCTCGTCTGGAGGCGGCATCCGCTGGGGCTCGTCGCGAAGGTGATCTCCCATCCGTCTGCGTACGGTCCCATTTCGAAGTTCGGGTCTCGCGAGAGCGGATACATCGTCGAGTCCCCTTGTTCGTCCACGAGCAACAGGTCCACCAGAAGGCGATCGGCGAATGTCGAGACCGTAGCCGTGCCGGTCAGGAACGAGGGTGGGACGTCATCATGCGGCGTATGACGAGCTCCGCTGACTTGCGCGATTCCGTCGATGACATCCCCGGAGGCCGAGATCCGTTCCCCGGTATCGAACAGAGCCAAGTCGACGACGATCGTTGGCTCACTGACGCTCACCACGCCGATTCCGTCCCGGTCGCTCGTCAAGTCGTAGGTACCGACCAGGTCAGCGAGCTGATCGACGCGACCGGTGCCTTCCTCTGCCGTCCAATCGACGACTTCACTGAACTCGGGATGCAGAGCGACCTCGGCAGTGCCGCTGCCGCGCGCGGGCTCGATCGTGGCTCCTTTTGGTTCGAGCGTGCCGAGCAGGGTCGATGCGTAGAAGTCCGTCGGGTAGGGGCTGCAGCCCGTCGCGAACTCGGCGCGCAAATAGGTCCCTTCGACGGCGAAGCGTCCCGAAGGAGCGACAAATGCGTTCGTGGGGTCGATCGTGCCCAGTGCCTGCCCATCGGCAGCCTCTGAGGCGAGGGCTCCGGAACCGACGCCGATCTCGCCGAAGTCGAGGTCGAGGCGTGCTTCGGCTTCCATGTCGCACCCGCTCAGGCTTTTCGAGAACGAGAAGGTCCAGGTGCCCGCGTACACCCCCGGATCGAACCGGGATCGCGACAGGTGATAGACGTACTGCCCATCGTTCAGGACCAGGTCGATTTGCACGTCGTCGTCCGTTCTCGAAACGGTGGCGGTCCCGTTCACGATCTGCCCCACGTCCGTGAACGAGCGGGTTCCGGTGACGGGGGCGACTCCATCCGTGAGAAGTCCTCGTGCCAGAACGACCGCACGCGAGCTCTCGACCACGCGGACATCGATGGTGCCGGACGCGGCGGTCACCGTCCCGGCGAATCCGTCGCTGCCGGATACGTCATACGTGCCGCTCAGGGTGACGGGTGGCTCCGGTTCCGGCAAGGGTTCGACCGGGGGCGAGGTGGTGTCGTGGGAGTCGGAACAAGCCCAACCACCGAGCAGCAGGATCATCAGGAGAGGCGGTGCGAGCAGATCGAATATCATGGCGGCAGCTCCCTCCCCGGCCCGACGGAACGGTAGTGTACCGATCTGAGTCCGGTCAACGGGGTGCCGACAAAGCCGCGTCCGAACCAGGGCACTGCCCACGCGAACTTCTGGGTGGATTTTCGTGCGAGACTCTTCAGTCCTCGTCGCGATCGTCCCGGGCCAGCCGATACTCGTCTGAAACGACGGTAGCGTTCGCACGATCTCCAGATGAATCGGGCGATCCAGATCCCGGATCGCCCGATTCATCCCATCATGGGCGGACCAGGCTGCCCTTGCGGCTGGGCCCGCTCACCACATTGTCCGGGAGACCAGAACCGTTCGCACCAGGGTGCGTCTACCGCGAGTGCTCGTCGACCCACTCCAATACGGGCTGCCAGAACAGGGCCGGCGTGTCATTTGCCAGGAACAAATCCACGTGCGCGACATCGAAGAACGGATCTGTCGTGACGCTGACCAAAAGCTCGCTTACGTCTGGGCTACCCAGCAGATCGAGGGTGTACGCCCCGGTATAGCCGAAGCCTCCACCAGCTGAGACGTAGAGCACAGGATTGCGGATATCCCCCAAATGATCGTCCCAAGGAACGTCTCCTGCCGCGGGACACGAAGTGATGTACTCATCACGCAGGAAAGCGCACGGCTCATAGGGCGGGGAGTCGACCATGAAGTCGACCCACCAATCGACGGTCGTGTAGAGAAGCCCGATCGGGAGCTCGTCCTCGTCCAGAACCGCGGAGAGGAAGTGTCCGGTGTCGGGCGGGAAGAAAGGATAGGCCCCTAGGGCCAGGCCGGCCTGCAGGTTGGTGAGTCCCTCGAATCCCGGGATCTCCGACATTCCGTTCGGATCGTCTCGTGCTGGTAGTCCGAAGAACGGCAGCGGATTGTAGTCCTGGAACTGCCCGCTGTCGATGAGCGCTTGGTAGCTCTCGACTACGCCGCACATGCTCTCTTCCCAGCTCGACACGTCCGTGACCACGCCCTGATCGACCCCGATGAAGCCATCGACGATGCGCCGGCCCGGCGGCAGCTGGCTCTCCTGGTCGAGTAGTGCAAAGCCAACCGTAGAGCCGCTGCTGTATCCGCACAGGTGCACCTTCCGGGACGGATTGCCCATGAGCTTCCGGGTCACGGCCGCAACGGTGATCGCCGTGCGCAGGTCGCGGACCTGTCGCGGCAGACCCCAGTCGGCCATGAAGGAGAGGTCGGGCGCTGTTTCCGGGACCAACGTCCACGCCTGGTCGATTCCCCAGACATCGACGCCGTTCTGGGCGAGGAAGGTCGCAAACCCATAGGACTCCGGAACGCGAGGGTATCGCGTTCCGGGAAGGAAGCATCCCTCGAAGTCCTTGTAGTCGCCGTGCAGCAGGAACAGGTTGAGTCCCGTACGAATCGGTTGGAACGGTCTTTCCTCCCGAACCACTCGATGAATGCGAATGATGTCGTACGTTCCAAAGCCCACTCGAACACTGAACCAGTAGTGGGCGACATCGCCGACGACGTGTTCCCTGCCCCATGCCTGCAGCGGACGTGAGGCCTCGACGGGATCGACGTCGAATATCGGCGCGGTCGCGGACCAGCCTGCGGTTGCGATGATTCCCTGAGAGATGAGCTCGGGATCGGAGTTCGCGTCATTCGAGCTCGGTGGAGACAACACGTCCCGCTGGCACCCGGCGACGAAAAGCACGAAGACTGCGGCCATGAGGGGCCGCACGGTAGCACGCATGATTCGTTCCCCCTTCTCGTGAGAACACCGGCCGGTGCCGGGGGGCGACGTTGCAGGGGACCGGACCTCCGGACGGCCAGGTCAAGAAACTGGCGGACCAGTCAGGGGAGCGCTCCATCCGGTCCCAACTCGGAGCGGCTCCGAAGATGGTGGCAAGAGGCCCTGAGCATGAACGGCCCAGACCTCATGCGCAGGCTCACGGTCGAGCGGGCGCATCCTTACGCGATCTACTGGCGATCGTCCATACGGGATTTCCGCCGGACATCTGGTAGGATCCCGCTCGACTGAGCGGTGACCCTCGAGTCGGACTCAGCCATTGGTCCGCGTGTCGCGGCGAACAGAAGACTTCGGAGGTTCGTGATGGAACACAGCATGCCCACCGCTTTCCCGACGGTCGCCGAGCTGGAGAGCAGCCGGAGAGCGTCTTTCATCCGCCGGACCTACGCCCACCTGCTGGCGGCGGTCGGTCTCTTCGTGCTCATCGAGTGGTGGTTGTTCCAGACGGGACATGCGCTGACGATCGCGCGGGCCATGCTGAGCGTGAACTGGTTGCTCGTCCTGGGCGGCTTCGCGATCGTGGCGTGGCTGGCCCGGGGCATGGCACAGCGCGCCGGCAGCCCGGCTGTCCAGTACGCGGCGCTCTTCGGATTCGTGCTCGCGGAAGCGTTGCTCTTCGTGCCGCTCCTGGTCGTCGCGAATCTCCAGTTCCCCGGGGCGATCCAATCAGCCGGTGTGCTGACCGGGATCGCGTTCGTCGGACTCACGGGAATCGTCTTCACCACCGGTCGCGACTTCGGCTTCCTGGGGAAGTTCCTCGCCCTCGCCGGCATCGGCGCGCTCCTCATGATCGTGGCGGCGGTGCTCTTCGGCTTCGAGCTGGGGACCTGGTTCTCGATCGTGATGGTGATCGTGGCGTGCGGTGCGATCCTCCGGGACACCTCCAACGTCATCCATCGGTATCCGGAGAACGCGCACGTCTCGGCGGCGCTCGAGCTGTTCGCTTCGTTCGCGTTGCTTCTCTGGTACGTGCTCCGGCTCTTCATGCGCCGGCGCTAGCCTGTCGCCGAGTTCTACGAGTCCGCGTCAGAAGATGAAGTCCGTGGAGAGGAAGTTGGATCGCCTCTCCCGGACGATGTCGTTCAGGATCGCCACGTTCAGTGCCCCCTGCTTCGCGGCGACCAGCGTGCGGATCGAGAACACCCGCAGCGCGTCGCTCACCGACAGTGTTCCCTCTGCCGAGTCCTTCCGGCCCGTGAACGGGAAGGTGTCGGGCCCACGCTGGCACTGCGAGTTCAGGTTCACGCGGCAGACCTGGTTCACCAGCGGGTCGATGAGCCGCGCCAGCTCCCGGGCGTCGCGTCCGAAGAGGCTGACCTGCTGGCCGTAGTTGGACTCGACCATGAACCGGATCGGCTCTTCGAGATCGTCGAAGGGAACGACGGGAATCACCGGCCCGAACTGCTCTTCATGGTAGAGCCGCATATCCGGGCCTACCGGATAGACGACGGCGGGATGGAAGTAGGTACCGCGGACGGTGCCGCCTCCCTCGTTCATCACGCGGGCACCCTTGCGACGCGCTTCTTCGACCAGCTCCGTGAGATAGGCGGTCTTTCCCGGCTCGGGCAGGGGGGTGAGTCGAACCCCGTCGTCCCAGGGGGCGCCGGCAGGGAGGTCGCCGATCGCCGCGCCCAGCTTCTGCAGGAACGTCTCCGCGATCCGACGATGGACGAAGAGGATCTTGAGCGCGGTGCAGCGTTGGCCGTTGAAGGACAGCGCGCCGAGGACGCACTCCTTGACCGTGAGATCGAGATCGGCGTCCGGCAGGATGATCGCGGGGTTCTTGGCGTCGAGCCCCAGGACCGAGCGCAGGCGATGAGGGCGCGGATGGTCCTTCTTGAGCGAATCGGCGACGTGGCTGGATCCGATGAACGCGAGCACGTCCACCCGTCCGGAGCGCAGCAGCGGAGGAACGATCTCCTTGCCCTCGCCATAGACGATGTTGAGGACGCCCGCGGGGAACGAGTCGCGGAACGCCTCGAGCAGGGGCGCAAACAGGAGCACGCCCAGTCGCGGCGGCTTGAACACGACGGTGTTGCCCATAATCAGGGCGGGAATCAGGGTCGTGAACGTCTCGTTGAGTGGATAGTTGTAAGGGCCCATACACAGGACGACCCCGAGCGGACCGCGGCGGATCTGCGCGGCGATGCCGTCCTCGATGACGAAGCGGGACGAGACGCGGTCCAGATCCTTGAGCGCGTCGATGGTGTCCCGGACATACTCGACCGTGCGGTCGAACTCCTTGCGGGAATCGGCGAGGCTCTTGCCGATTTCCCAGACCAGGAGCCGCACGACCTCGTCCCGCTTTTCCGCCATTCGCGCCACGAACTCTTCGATGTGACGAATGCGCTCTTCTACGGGAAGCGTCGGCCACGGGCCGCGTCCGGAGTCATAGGCGCGGACCGCAGCGTCGAGAGCGGCCAAGGACTCGCGCTCTCCGAGTCGCGGGAAGCTTCCGAGCCGCATCGGGGCGGGATCGCCGTCTCCCGATAGGCAAACGGCCGAGGGTACGTCGCTCCGGCCGCCGGTCCAGGTTTCCAATCGACCGTCGATGAGCCAATGGTCTTGTTCCACGGGCGACGCGAGGCGCATGTCAGGGGGAATGTCTTCGGGTCGGGGAACGACGCGACTGAGATCAGGCTGGGTGGACATGACTGCTCCTCTCTCCGGTCGTGCGTCTGGTCCATGCGAAGCTAACCGGAGCCACTCCCGATGCGGGACCGAACCGAGAGGCACTCCCGATGCGGGACCGAACCGAGAGGCACTCCCGATGCGGGACCGAACCGAGAGGCACTCCCGATGCGGGACCG
>JAGQHR010000191.1 GCA_020431745.1 Candidatus Eiseniibacteriota bacterium | reverse complement strand
CCTCCGGTCCCAGGTGGTGGCGAAACGTGTCCCGATCACGCTCGGTGATCGCCACGATGCGATCGTAGCGGCGAAGCTCGCGCAGCTCCGCCTTCATCTCCCGCGGCGACCGCCGACCCCACAGCCGTTCGTGCTGCTCGAACTGCACGTCGTGTGTGTCCACCACCCAGAGAGGAGGACGACGAAACGACGGCAGATGACGGAGCGTGTACCAGTACGCGACGTGGACGACGTCGAAGGGCTCGCTCTCGACCAGACGGGTGACGGTGTGGGAGAGATCGGGAAAGCTCTGGAAGAAGGTCTCGCGGTGCAGCCCCTCGCGCCACGCGCTCCAGCGGGCCTGCGCGTGTGCCCACAGGTGAGCGGGCTTTCCGCGTCGGTGCGGGGAAAGAACCGGGATCCAGCGACCGAGCGACGCGATCGGCCCCGGCTCCTGCAGGTGCCCCGCTCGATGGACCAGCGTCACGATCGTGAGATCGAAGCTCCCCGCCAGAGCCTCGAGGATCCGCAGGTTGCGGACCCGGTTTCCCATGTCTGCGGGGTGGGGATGATCGGGCAGGACCGCGAGGATCCGGGACACGTCGTTACCTCGCGGCATCCGCCGGGTCCGGGACCGAGTTCAGCTCCCCGAAGATCGGGATGTCACTGCCCCCCGGCTTGCTGGTTCGTCTCCCATTGCTTCATGACCTGCCTCTGCATCTCGTTGAAGTGCGGCAGCTCGATGTGGATCACTCTCTGATCGTCGCACCCGTCGGCCTGGAGATGGAACTCGTGCGCATAACGGTCTTCCGGAGGCGTCTTCGTGCTGTCGACGCCCACGAGGGCCATGTACTGCTGCGTGATCTTCCAGCGGCTCCCTCCGCAGTTGTCCTTCAGCCGGGCCACGATCCAGTCCTCCTGGGTGATCCGGCTCTCGTAGGAGGAGAGAGCATCGTGGTGGACTTGGTGCCAGAGCTCGCACCAGTCCCGCGTCGAACGCAGCACGCCGTCGGCCAAACCGTTCAGGTCGTCGGTGATCCCGCTCTCGAACAGGGAATCGGCCTTGGCCTCCGCATATTCCGCCAGCAACAGCGCGTGGAAGCCGAGCATGCGAGAGGGGGGGCCCGTGATCTGCATCATGGTGAGCTCGTAGAGCTGCCGGCCCTTGGTCAGGACTTCTTCGGGGTTGTCCTTCTGGTACTGATCGAGCACCGGCGTCCAGTTCCTCACCAGGCTGTCGGCGACCTCGTCCGTGATCAGCAGCCACTCCAGCTGATCCTCCGGATAGATCTCGGTGATCTTCTTCCGGAATGCCGCGAAGTCCGCGAGCCCCGCCGAGAACTTGCGGTAGAGCTCGACGCGGTTCTTGGTCAGGGGCATGGCATCGGCGCGCCACTTCTGCGCCATGTCGCTACCCTGCTGGGCGAACTCCCGGGGCAGCACCTTCGGCATCACGCCGTATTTGTGCGGCGTCTGCCCCTGGGCAGCGCCGATCCCGACCAGGAAAATCGCGACCGCGGTCAGAGTCGCACGAGTCCCGACCCCGATCGCCGCTCCGCGCCAGCCCCGCCATACTCCAAACTGCATCCATCCTCCTCTGTCGCGGCCCGCTCTCGATGCCGCATCCGGGCCGTGTTCCGGGAAAGTCAGGGCCGCTGTTCCAGCACGACCTGCCCCACCGCGTAGCTTTCGGTGTGGGAGATCGAAACGTGCAGATGGGTCGTCCCCAGCTCCTGTGCCCGCCGTTCGGCGTCTCCATGAAAGGATAGCACGGGCTGACCGGTGGCCAAGTTGGACACCTCGACGTCCACCCAGCGAACCCCACGCGCCCATCCGGTGCCCAGGGCCTTGAAGGCCGCCTCCTTCACCGCGAACCGGGCCGCCCAATATTGGGCCGGCACTCCGTGGACGGCGGCCTGTTCGCCGGGAGTATAGATCCGACGCAGAAAGCGCTCCCCATGACGATCCAGGACCGCGCCGATGCGGGCGACCTCGATCACATCGATACCGATCCCCACGATCACGGTTCCGCGCTCACCCTTTCCCGGCCCGCTTGTCGATGAGGTCCGCGAGGAGCCCGATCGCGGCCATCTGAAACGCCGACATCACGATGATGGAGACCGACGCGTCCATGATCTTGGGCGTGAGGAGCCAGGAGTAGAGGAAAACCGCCAGAGCCAACACGAGCAGGAATCCGCTCAGCGGGAGGAAGATCTTGAGCGGACGGAAATAGAGAACGGTGCGCACGATGAGGGCCAGGAAGTTCAGGGTGTCCTGGATGGGGCGGATCTTGGACTGCCCCTTCCGCGCGTGGTAGTCGATGGGCACGTATCGGACGAAGAGGTCGTTGACGTGCATGGCCAGCGTTATGGTCGTGGTGAAGGAGAATCCTGAAGGCAGGATATCGAGGAACCGGAGCACATCCTCCTTGCGGAAGGCCCGAAGTCCAGAGTTGAGATCGGGAATCGTCGTCTCGCTCAGGTAGTTGGCCAGGGCGTTGAGGGCGGCCTTCGCCGGTCGTCGGATCAGGGGGATGTGCACTTTCTCCCCGGTCCGCGCCCCCACGACCATGTTGTGTTCCTCGAGTCCGGCGACGATCTCCGGGATCCGTTCGTTGGGATAGGTCCCGTCCGCGTCCGTGATCACGATCCAGGGGGCCCGCGCCGCGCGAATGCCGCTCTTGAGGGAGGCCCCGTACCCCCGATTGACCTGATGGCGGATGACCCGGAACCCGGACTCGGCGACGATCGCGCCGGTTCCATCGGTGGACCCGTCATCGACGACCAGGACTTCCCAGTTCGGATCCAGCCGCCGTAGCTCCTCCAGGACGTCCCGGATTCCGCTGACCTCGTTGTAGGCCGGCACGATGATGGTGACGGCGGGGCTTCCGACGTTGGGCTCGGCTGGGTTCATCCTTCTCCCTTGCTGACATTCCGGGGCGACGGGCCACTATAGGCAGCCTCCGCGGAACCGGCAAGGGCGGCCGGCCTTCGGGCCAGAAGGAGACGGACGGACCCCAGAAAGCCAGGACGGGAAGCGACGTCCGTGAAGCCCGCGTCCCGCAACGCGTCGAGCAGGGTCGACTCCGGTGGCATCGAGCGGACCGAGTCGACGAGGAACCGGTAGGCATCGCGGTCGCCACCGAGCAACACGGCAATTCGGGGCAGGACGGCGCGGAAGTAGAACCGGTAGAAGCCCGCGACCCGGCCCGCGGGATACCGCATGTCGAGGATCGCGATACAGCCGCCCGGGCGCAGCACGCGAAAGAGCTCGCGGAAGAACCCCGGATAGTCCCGGCAGTGCCGGAGCGCGAATCCTTGACAGATCCCGCCCAACGAGGCCGTCGCGAACGGCAGGTGATCCATTTCGCACCCCAGTCCCGGCGCCTCGGACTCCGGAGAACCACCCAGACGCGCGAGCTTGCGCGCCCCGACGGGAAGCAGTGTCGGAACCAGGTCGCTTCGAATGAGGATAGGCTGGCTCCGGGCGCGGTCCCGCCTCCGAAACACGTGCACGGCGAGGTCGCCGGTACCGGACGCCAAGTCCAACCAAGGTCCTGGGGCATCCATGGAGCGGGCCGTCCATTCCCGCCATCCGCGGTCCAGGCCGAGGCTGAGAATCCGGTTCAGTCGGTCGTAGTGCGACTCGATGCGGGTGAAGATCCGGGTGAGCTCTCCACGTCGCCGCTCCCAAGGACGTCCCGGCAACGCGGCCGAACCGGTCCGATCCGCCGTTTCACGTTCTTCGAATGGTGCGGTTTCTGGAACTACCACACCCCTCCCCTCGGTTTTCGGAGCGCTTTCGGATGGCCCCCCGCATTCGAGGGGATGGGCCGGGAACGACTTCCGTCGTCCCCTATGTGGATTCTTGACGATCTCGGGCGCCGGTGCTAGCGTATCGAGCTGTCGGGACGCCCGTCCCGGCACCCTCGCCCGCGTCGCCTCTTGCGGCCAGAGTGTGACGCGGGCCTTTTCTTGTCTCCGATTCCCTTCGCGTCCCCGAGTCTACCGAACGACGACCAGCTTCTGCGCCGTGTCCTGACCGACGACGCGCACGAAGTAGACTCCCGGGTCCAGCGCGCGGGCACCCGCCGTCGGCCACGCCACCTGCCACTCGCCCGGACCGTAGGTGCCTGCCTGATGTCGTTGGATCACGCGGCCCGCCGCGTCGACGATCTCGAGCTGCACCGAAGCCGTATCCTGCATGCGGAAGGTGACCCGGAATCCCGTCGAGGTCGGGTTCGGCGCCACCTGCGTGGCGAATCCCACTCCGAGGGGGCCGTCTTCCACCGAACCCGGATCGTCGGGATTCCGTCCGTTGGCCATCAACGTGCCGGTTCCGTTCGGATCGAGCCAGTTGCTCAGCCGCGTCGAGTTGCCACCGCCGCCCGTCCAGGACACCGGAAGCCGCCCGTACCAGTCGGAGGTAATCGACGAGCAGGAGGCGAACCCTCCGTGCAGCTGCCCGACGAGATGGTGATTGGGATCCCAAAGCCCCGATCCCGACGAACCCGGTTCCGTCGTTCCGTCTTCCCACTGGTCGATCCGCCAGTGCGAACCGTTCCCGGGAACGCTGTTCTGGAGGTACGTCGTGATGGTCAGAGGATCATTCTGGAAGCTGATCGCCTTCTCGTCGCAGTTCGGATGATGGATTCCGACTGCGCTCGTCGGGGCGTTCTCCTGTCGGGCGTCCCAACCGGCGAAGTAGACGTCGGACGATGTCCGCGGATAGAGGCTGAGCTCGACCAGACAGAAGTCCGACGTCGAGTAGCTCGCTCGGTAGAGCGCTCCGGTCTGGTTGTCCGAAAGCGAACCGCAGCAGAGGGAGCCGCAGTTGGGCGACTCGAAGTTCCAATAGACGACCATCGTGTTGTCGTTCCCGGTGCTGATGCCGCAGTGATTCGCGGTGAGGAAGTATGCGGGCGGCGGCGTCACGCCGATCGTGTTGATCAACTGACCGGAGCAGGTCCAGAAACCTTGCAGGGTATAGACGCCCTCGGAACGGATGTCATCCCGCCACGGATTGGCTTCCGGGCAGACCACGTCGTTGTTGCACGATCCCTGCCGCTGTTCCCCCGCGGGGGCGTCGAAGCTCCCGAAGCCGCGGTAGTCGTGGTTCACCTGGGTGATCGCCAGCCCGGGCTCGAACGCGGAGTGGGCGGGAACCATCATCTCGACCATGACGGCGTCGCCGGGCACGACGGGAGTCCAGATCTGGCCGTCGATCACTTCGGACGCGGAGAACGGTCCTTCGTAGTACTCCCAGCTCGGATCCGCCGAGTAGATATGGACCGTGGCGCCCGGTGGCAGCGTCACCTCGGAGAACCCGAGGTTCAGCGTGCGCGCTCCGAGCGAGACGAGCTGCATCCGCCAGACCCGCCGCCCGTCGGGGAGGGCCGTCCAGCTCCCGTCCGATGCCGGGGAGTAGTGAACATAGAGGGGCGCGGCGAAGCGCAGAGGCGTCGCCTCCCCGCTGGATGCGCGCGCGGCGTCCTCGGCGAGATACGCGGCCTCGTCCACCGCGGGCAGGATCACCGTATCGACCTGATTCGCATCGTTCCACCCCAGGGACCAGGAAAGCGGCTCCGCCCCCTGGAACGCCCAGGCCGGCCCGGCGACCCCGACCCACCCCATCGTTGCTGCCCATGCGGCCAACCATAGGCTCTTCATGTTGATCCTCGCTCTCTCGCGCGTGCGCGGTGAACCCAGATGGCCTCGTCGAGACGACGACGAGCGGAACCCGAAGAGTATACCGGATGAGGCCATCGACGGGACCCGCCCTGCGGTGTACGGTCTTCCCGAAGCGGCGACCGCGGGAGGCGGCGCCGCAAGCCCCGTCATGCCAATGGTCCGACGAGACCGTGGGAGCCTCGCAATGAAGCGGTTCGTTCTGGTTGTGCTCGCCTTCATCGGCTTCATCAGCATTCTCACGTTCGTGAGCATCCTGATCGTGATCGGCGTCGGACTGAGCTCGCTCGGAAGAGTCTCCATCCCCTCGCGGGCCGTCCTCGACATCGATTTCGAGCGCCCCTTCGTCGAGACGCTGCCGCTCGATCCGGTCTCCCGCTTCCTTCAGGACGACCAGCTGGAGCTGCGCGCGGTGATCGACGCCATCGATCATGCTGCCGACGACTCGCGCATCGTCGCCCTGCGCGCCGAAGTGAGCGGCGCCGGACTCGGTCTGGCCCAGATCCAGGAGATGCGCTCCGCGCTGGAACGCTTCCGCAAGTCGGGCAAGCCGGTGATCGCGTTCGCCGAGACTTTCGGCGAGTTCGGTCCGGGAAACGCGGCCTACTACCTGGCCAGCGCGTGTGATCGGATCTACCTTCAGCCCAGCGGAGATCTCTCCCTGACCGGCTTCTACCTGGAGCATCCTTTCGTGCGGGGCACCCTGGACAAACTGGGGATCGTTCCCCGCTTCGGCCAACGTTACGAGTACAAGAACGCGGTCAATCTCTCCACCGAGACCCAATTCACCGACGCTCACCGCGAAGCGTCCGAGCACCACC
>JAGQHR010000190.1 GCA_020431745.1 Candidatus Eiseniibacteriota bacterium | reverse complement strand
CGGCGCCGGCTACGCGCGCGGTGTCGCCTACCGATCGGCCCGACTCCAATCGCAGCGCCGGCCGCGCACGGCGTCGACTACCGATCGGCTCTCTTGCGAGCACCGGCGTGCTCGACGAGTCCGGCCAGGGTCTCGTAGGGATAGGCGCCGACCACCCTCTGTCCGCCGCAGTCGAAGGTGGGAACCGCATTGACGCCGGCGGCCCGGCTGCGCGACCACTCCTCGTCCACCGCAGCTTGATACGAGCGCGACTCGATGACGTCCCGTGCGGTGGTCGCGTCCAGTCCGACATCCTTCGCGATCTGTACGAGGACCTCGGGGTCACTGATATTCTGAGCGTGAGCGAAGTAGGCGCGGAACATCGCATCGTGGAACGCCTTCCCCTGGCCCTGCTCGGTGGCCCAAACTCCCAGCTCCTGAGCCAGTCGGCTGTTGTAGGTCATGGTTCGCGACTCCGACATCGGCAGCCCCTCGCTGTCGGCAATCCCTCGCAGCCGTGTCGACGAGCTCGCGAGACGCTGCTGCGCCGCCGGACCTCCTCCGAAGAGATCGACCAACGCGATCCCCGCGTCGGGAGTGTCCGGATGCAAAGGGAAGTTCACGTAGTGCACTTCGATGTCGTACTCCGCGAGCAACCGGTCCACACGACCCGTGCAGACGTAACACCACGGTCACACGTAGTCGGAGTACACGGTCAAGACAACCGGCGCCGAGCTCACTTCCATTTTGGCATCTCCCTCGTCCGCGGCCGCCGCCGGGCGGCTCGAGGCGACGCCGATCCCTCCGACCGCCACCGCCACCGCCAGCGCCAGCGCGGCGAACTTGCTCTCCAGCATCTGCTGCACGAATCCTCCCCTCGGCTCGCGACATACCCGTTTCTCGCGCTGAGAATCTGCCGGATTCCCAGCCTGTGCTCCGAGCCTACCCCACCCGGCGTAGAGGATCCCAGTGGATGCTGGACCGGTGCCCGGTGGGCCGTCCCGCTCCGGAACCGGTTTCGGGTTCTCAGAGACAGACATGCCGAATCGAGAATCTTCGAGCTCTGCTGCGGCATCTACCGCGGAGGATGCCGAAACCGATGTCGTCCTCGCCGCCACCGGCGCGGGGAACGCAACGACCGATGACGCGACCCCGACACCGGCGCAGAACCCGATGACGTCACCCCGACATCCGTGTGTGCACCATGGCATCGGCGTCGGTCGGAACGTCGGGTCTGGCGGGAACGGCACCGCGCGTGGCGCGCCGGCCGAACAGCTTTCGGCCGTAGTGGTAGTTGTGCGCGGCGCACCGCACGCGGAGATTCGACACATCGTTGGGTCCGCCCCACGCCCATGGTTCCGCGTGATCCAAGTGAAGTCCGCTCGTCTCGGGACACCGGCCTTCCGGACCCACGAACGTGCACCGTAGCCCGTCGCGGAGCAGCACGGCGTCACGAACTGCCGCTGGTACATGTCGGCTTCGCAGAGAAGGACGACGCTGCGCAGCGCTCTCGACCTCCTCCGTGGACCCCACCTGCGTGGACGCGAGCCTACCCGCAGATCCGAGCCCACGCGCGGCTCCGCCCACCTGCATGGATGCAAGGACATGCGTGGACACCCGTCCCTCCACGGGTGTCGACACCCGCGCGCGGCATTGCTTGGCCGCCCGCGTGCTCGTGTTCGCGGAAGCCTGTTCGTCGGTTGGTCCGAGATCGATCCGTCGCCTCGGTGCACTTGCTCGCCGTGCCACCGCGACATCTTGGGATCCGGGGACGCCCGTGGACGCCGGGGTCGCACTCGACCCTCGCGTGTCCGCACGCTCGTTCCGTCCCGCGCGGGGATCCCCTCCACGCGTCCGACAGCCCTCATCTGCCCGTCGGACCGCCCGCGCTTTCCGCCTGGCCTGCCGGCGTTCCGGGTCTTCCCGATCGAGAAAAGCCTCCAGTGAGCGATCGAACAGATCGGAGAGGCTCGCCTGGGGACAACCACGCGCGATGAGGATTCGCGCGCGCTCGATCTTCTTCATCAAGGTTCGGTCGGCCTGGAACTTGATTTCGTAGGCCACCGCCCCGATCTCCGGGGCAGTCGGGTGTAGTTCAGTGGAAGTCGAACCGCCCTGTACAACGGGGCGATCCGTCGTCGGCTCGGCCGTACCATCCTGCGCTGCGTTAGGGTCCGGCTTCGCAACCGCCGACTCCCGTTGCGCCTCACTGCGCGGCGCCCCCCCATCCTCATTCGGGACGGTCTCGGAAATCCCGATTCCGACGAGAGAGCCCGAAGTTGCACCGGTCGCCGTCGCATGAGTTGTCGTCACATGGGTTGTCGCCGCATTGGTCACGGCTGCATGGGTTACCGTCGCATGTGCTGCCGTCGCATGGGTCACCGCCTCATGGGCGATCGAACCGGTCGAAGAGCCGGCGTGATTCCCCAACGCTGTCACACGAATCACACGGATCCGATCACGGACAGCTCGCGGCGCGCCGTAGGCGGCAACAAGCACCTCGACCTCCGCTTCGGACTTTCCGGACGCGGCGGCCAAGAGATCCCCGGCGTTCTGCTGGGTGAGCACACGGGACAGCAGGCACACGGTCGTGAGGTTGAGCGAGCCGTCGGCCAACCGCTCGGCGGCGGCGGGGTGATCGCGCAGCACCCGTGCCGCTCGGATCCGTCGCGCTGCCGCGGAACGTGAGTAGCCCAGCTGATCCGTGCAATACGAAAACAGAGACGAGTAGCGTTCGAGGTGCAACTCACGCCTTTCTACTTCCAGAAGCAGCAGAATCATCGCCAGGGTCACTCGCCGTTCACGGAACGCCAGCGTATGCGTCTCGTCGAGCAGTTGTCGATCGGACCAGGATCGCACTGCGCCGGCCTTCGCTTCCCACATCGAACGGTTCATGCTCTGCTCTTTCTGTGAACGTCCCTGTTGCCGCATCGACACCACTCCCTTGTACTATAAAACGCGTGCCAATCTGCACCTTGTAGCGTACACATTCAGTGTTATACACTTAGCCGGACGCGGCTTCCCAACGGGGTGGATGACTGGTGTCAGGACGCACCGACCGGACGTCCGATGTCCACGTTCGGCACACCCGATGCTATCTTCGATCTCGACTTCCATGCGCAGAGCTGATCCTGCACCGCTCGCTGGAGCTCGACTCCACACACGGCGGCTGGTACCGCTCCGCCACTGATCGGGGGGGTGCACGCCCGCATCGGGCGCACACCGAAACCGCCACCGACACGGCATCGCGGCCGTTGGCCGTTGTCCACACACGGCGGCTGGTACCGCTCCGGCACTGACCGGGACGTGCGCGCCCGCATCGAGCGCATACCGGAACCGCCACGGACGCGGCATCGCGGCCGTTGGCCGTTGTCCACACACGGCGGCTGGTACCGCTCCGGTACTGACCGGGGGGGTGCACGCCCGCATCGGGCGCACACCGAAACCGCCACCGACACGGGGAGCTGGCAAGGCAGCAGGAAGCAGCAGGAAGCGGCTGGCTCCAGTGCAAACCGGTGAGAAGCCGCATTCGGTGAATCCGAGCAGATACCGGTAGGAGGCCGCGGAGGTGCCGGTTCCGAACAACGCGGGCGCGATCGAGCGCCACCAGGACGGCACCGTCGATGGTCCCCGTCAACCGACCTGGAAGAGATCCATTCCTTCCGAATAGCGGCGTAGAATCGCGGCGCGCAAGGGGCGGTGCTCCGGCAGATGAAGCGTCGGATCGCGTTCGAGAATCTCCTGGGCCGCAGCACGCGCGCGCACGAGAAGCTCGGGGTCGCCGATCAGATCGCCGACGCGGAACTTCGGCAGACCGTGCTGTGCCGTTCCCAGCAAATCGCCCGGACCACGCAGGCGCAGGTCCTCCTCCGCCACGCGGAATCCGTTGGACTCCCTCTCCAGGACCCGCAATCGCTCTCGCGCCTCCTGCGATAGACTGCCGGGAGCGGCCATCAGGAAGTGAGACTCCCCGCCGCCGCGGCCGACACGCCCGCGTAGCTGATGCAGCTGTGAAAGGCCGAACCGTTCCGGGTGCTCGACCACCATGACCGTGGCCTCCGGCACGTCGACCCCGACCTCCACGACGGTCGTCGAGACGAGACAGGGAGTCGTCCCGTCGCGAAAGCGCCGCATCACCTGATCCTTCTCCTCGCCCCGCATCCGACCGTGCAGCAATCCGATGCGGATCCCTTCGAAAGCAGTGTGATGGCCGAGCGTGGCAGCCATGTTGGTTGCATCCTTCAGATCGATCTGCTCGGATTCCTCGACCAGAGGGTAGATGAAGAACGCCCGCTCGCCGCGTCGGCAAGTCTCGGCCACGAAACGCAGCATGTCCTCGCGTTTTCCGGGTGGGACGAGGTGGCTCTTCGGCGGCTTCCGTCCGGGCGGCATCTCCGTGAGCAGGGACAGATCGAGATCGCCATAGAGCGTGAGGCTGAGCGTGCGTGGGATCGGGGTCGCGCTCATCACCAGACAGTGCGGCCACTCCCCCTTCTGCCGGAGCCGACCGCGCTGGAGCACGCCGAACCGGTGCTGCTCGTCGACAATGACGAGACCGAGCCGACGGAACCCGACCCAGTCCTCCAGCAGTGCATGCGTTCCGACCAGCACATCCAGCCGCCCTTCGGCCAGCTCGGACAACGCAGTCTTGCGCTCGGCAGCCCCGGTTCGGCCGACGAGCGCTCGCGCCCGCCTCCCCAGTGGCAGAAGCCAGCGCTGGAATGCCTCGGCTTGCTGAATCGCGAGAATCTCGGTCGGGGCCATGTAGGCAACCTGGGCGGTCGCTTCCAGCGCGCTGATCGCGGCGAGGGCGGCGACTACCGTCTTCCCCGAGCCGACATCTCCCTGGAGGAGCCGGTTCATCGGACGGTCCGATGCAAGATCGCTCCGGATCTCGGAGAGCACGCGCTCCTGTCCCTCGGTCAGTCGAAACGGGAGCTTCTGGCGGAAGGGACGCTCGAGCGTCCCCGTGCCGACGAGTGGGAGAGCGGTTCCCGGCTCCGCGCGCTGTTTCTTGACGAGCTCCAGCGCGAGCTGAAGGGACAGGAACTCGTCGAAGGCCAGGCGATCCCGGGCCGCACGAACGTCGAGGTCAGACTCCGGGAAGTGCACCCGTTCGAACGCTTGCAGGAGACCGGGCAAGTGATGCCGTTCCCGAATCCACACGGGGACGGGATCGAGGAGCTGCGTGCCGATTTGTACAAGTGCGCTCTGGACCCAGGCGCGAAGCTGTTTCTGCGTCAAGCCGGCCGTCAAAGGGTAGAGCGGGACGACGCGCCCTCCGTGGAGCGGCGCGGATCCGGACGCGCGCGTTCCTGACCCGGCCTCCGGTCGGGAAGCACCCTCCGGTCGGGAAGCACCCGCGGGTCGGGAAGTACCCGCGGGTCGGGAACCACCCGCGGGTCGGGAAGCACCCGTCGCCCCCGATGGACCTGTCGTTCCAGAACCGCTTCTGACATCCTCCGCGCTCTGCTTCCGCTTGCCCCGATCCACGGGCGACGGGTCCACGGACCCGTCCGCATCCGATGCGCCGGGAGCGAGAATCTCATACTCGGGGCTCTGCATCTGCAGTCCGCGCGTGGCCTGCCGCACAACCTTGCCATGCAAGAGGACGCGGGTGCCTTGGATGAGCGTCTTCGAGAGATATCCCTGGTTGAACCAGATGACCGCGGCCCGACCGCCGTCGTCTCCCACGATCTCCGCCTCGAAGAGAGTCATGCCCCGGCCGGTGCGACGCGAACGGGTGGCTCGAATCTCCGCGACCGTGGTCTGGACGAATCCGGGGCGCAGCTCCGAAACTGGTGTGAGATCGCGGCGATCCATATGCGTGCGGGGCACGTGCCAGAGCAAATCCTCGACGGTTTCGATGCCGAGCTTGCCGAGTCGTTTCGCACGCACCGGACCGACGCCGGGCAGAAACTGAACTTGGGTCGTGGGATCCATGCGAAGAAAGGCTTGCCCATTCTCGCCTCCCCCGCAAGCCTCCCTTCGCCGAACTTCCCTCGCGCGACCCATCGGAACCACCCGCAAGCGCCCACGTGAAGTGGTGACGAACGATCCGCGCCGAGGAGTTCGGGGACTGGTTCCGCTCCGGCACCGAAGTGGGTCTTCTTGAGGCGGCTGGGCGGAAAGACCACGCCTTTTCCGTCATCGGGCCGCATTCACTCGGCGAGCGAGCCGCGCGACCGCTGGCGCTCCGGCACCGAACGAGAGCCACGCGTGGCAGACGGGCCGCGCGACCACTCCCGCTCCGGCACCGAACGAGACCCACGCATGGCGAGCGAGCCGCGCGACCGCTAGCGCTCCGGCACCGAACGAGACCCACGCATGGCGAACGGGCCGCGCGACCACTCCCGCTCCGGCACCGAACGAGACCCACCGGGACGGGGCTGGGACCGGTCCCGGGCTGGATCGGACCGGCGTGGAGAGGCTCAGAGCTCGTTGGCGAGCGCGGGGTCGCAGAAAGCGCGGGCGAGCGGGTGATAGGGATCGATGCGGAGCACAGCGCCCAGCTCGCGGCGGGC
>JAGQHR010000189.1 GCA_020431745.1 Candidatus Eiseniibacteriota bacterium | reverse complement strand
TCTGGGTGCACCGTGAAACGGACGGGAGACCCTGGCACGAGGCGGAGGTCTTCGATCCCCCGCGGCCGGCGCCGATTCCGGGACGCGGCTACGCGGTGTACAAGGTCGAGGTCGATGGATTCGTCTTCGAGTTCGCGTCGCTGGCGGAGCTCCGGGTCTGCATCGAAACGCTCTCGCAGAAGCTGCTCCCGCGTCCGCTCGATCTGTCGCGAGGACGGGGGATGGGGCCGAACTCGCACTGGCTGAGCCGTCTGCCGGCGGAAGTGAAGTCCTGGCGCTTTCGAGTCAAGGCCGTCTCGTACTTGCGGCGGGCTCAGGAGGGCTTCGATCGCCTCTGAGAGGGCCGTCCCAGCGCGTACGCGACCGCTTCGCGCCAGCTCATGGAGGAACCGATGGTGCGCGCGGCTCGTGCGGTCTTGGCCGGGAGATCCCGGACCGCCCGCTCCTCGTCCGCTTCCACGCCTCGACGATTCTCCGCGGTCAGCTCGACCTCATGAGTGCGGCGGAGGGCGGTGGCGGCCCCGATCAACCGGAGCCCACGTTCCGGTTGCCCCTCCCGCAAGGCGAGGCTGGCGAAGCACTCCAGGCAGGACGCCACACCCGCGAGATCCTCGATCTCGGTGCGGGGCTCGATGCTCTCCACGAGATGCGTTCTCGCCTTCCGTAGCTCGCCGTTCCTGAGCTGCATGACCGCCAGGTTGTTGTGCGCGGTGGCACATCCCCACGCGTCCCCCAGACTGGTCCAGATTTCCAGGCTGCGTTCCAGGTAGCGGACGGCCGGCTCGACCTCCTCGGCGCGCCAATGCATGAGACCGAGATTCATCAGTCCGCTCGCATGGGTCCGTTCGTCGCCCAAGTGTTTGGCCGAGATCACGACTTCTTGGAACAGCTCGGTCGCACGATCGAATCGCATCTGGGACGCGGCAACCGCGGCGGCGTTGTTCGTCGAGATCAGAACCTGGCGTTCGAATCCCGTTCGTTTCCAGATCTCGATCGCCTGTTCGAAGTACTGTCCGGCTTCTTCCAGACGGTCGGTACGATAGGCGACCGTGCCGAGCCCATGGAGCGCGTGGGCCAGTGCGACCTCGGCATCGTTGGCGAGGGCCAGGTCGTGGCACTGCTGGTGCAAGCTTCGCGCCAGTGCGATATCGCCGAGCCGGAACGCCAGTCCCGCCCCTATGGGGAGGATCTCCATGATCGCCGCATCCGGGAGTGAGGGGATCTGCAGGGCCTGGCGACAGAACTCGACCCCGATCCGCCACTTGCCGGTCGCCAGCCAGTAGGGATAGAGCCCCTTCAGGAAGCGGAGCCCCGGATCGGTGCGTCCCTTGTGGAGGGCGGTCGAAGCCGCGGACTGGCAGGAAGAGATCTCCGGCGCGAGGGACGCGAATCGATCCCGTCCGTCCGGTTCGGCCGCGACGGTCTCGACGAGCTCAAGGAAGTGGGCTTCGAAGGCTCGCTCGACCCGCGTCGCGAACGGCTCTTCCTCCTCTGCATTCGATGTTTCCCGACTCCCGGTGTCCGGGGCTGTCGAATCTTCCGGGTAGAGGCGCGCGGATGCCAGGTTGCGGACCGGATTGAGCATCGAACACCGTCCGGTGCGATCCAATCGAAGCAGGGAGAGCTCAGCCAGTTGTCCGTGGAGCTCCAGCACCTCGTCCGCGCCCCAGCCGAGACGATCTCCGATGGCGATCACGTTCGGCAGGGTCCAATCACTCGGGAAGATCGACAGAAACGCGAAGAAGAGCCGGGCGGGTTCGGTGAGCAGGTCGTAGGTCCACTCCATCGCGGACCGGAGGGTGCGATGGCGTTGGGGGGCGGCCGCGTCCGCACTCGTGATCAGCTCCAGGTGATTCAGCAGGATCGTCGCCAGATCGGTGAGCGGATAGCGCCGGGAGGCGGAGGCGGCAAGCTCGATTCCCAGCGGGAGCCCGCTGACCGCCCGACAAATCTCGAGCACGGCCGGCGCGTCGGCATTCTCTGCCGTTCCGCGGTGACCGGCGATCGCCGCACGATCGAGGAAGAGGACGGCGGCGTCCGAACGCAGGGCTTCGGACGGGCTCGTTTCCGCCGAAGGTACGGTGAACGGATGAATCTCGTGGAGCGCTTCGCCGTGAATCCCCAGGGCGCGCACGCTCGTCGCCAGGATGCGGGAATCGTGCGATCGCTCCAGGATCGCGCGGGCGATCTCGTTGGCTTCGGAGGGCGCGGTTTCACAGTTGTCGAGCAGGAAGAGCAGACAACGATCGCGGGTGTCCGCGTCGACGGTCGAGGTCAGAATGTCGGTGTTTTCTTCTCCCGACTCCGTTGCCACGGGATCGGCGGGTCTCGAGGAACCGGCCGGCGTCTTGGGTGCTTCCGGGGCCGAGCCGGCCCGTACTCCGCTGATCGCGGTGTGCCATACATCGAGCAAGGTCGCACGGTCGTGGATGGTGGAGAAGTCCATCAGGCAGACGCCGTCCGGAAAACCGTCCAGCCGGTGTCCGAGCTCGACGGCGAGCCGGGTCTTGCCCGCCCCGGGCGGGCCGACGAGCATGACGAGGCGGTTGCGCGCCAGCAGGACACGGATCGCGTTGATCTCTTCGGCGCGGCCGACGAACCGGGACGCATACTGGCGCAGCCCCGGCCGCAGCACGGGAGACGACAGCGGACGCAGGATCCCGAAACAATCGCCGAGAAAGTCCCAAAGTTCGTCCGGGGCCAGCACTCGTTCCCGACGCAGGAACGTCAGGCGCGGCGGCGGCAAGTGATCCCGGAAGCGGATGCTCGTGGACGTTCGACTGCCCGAGCGGGCGAGCAGCGCGGCCAGTGGCGAGGCGAGCCGCCGCGTGTCCTGATCGAAGACGGCATCGAGCCAGTGGGACTCGATCCGCTTGCGTGGGCTGTGCCAGAGATCGTGTAGTCGGGCGCAGAGTTCGGCTTCCCCCTCGCCGTGGACGCTGCTCAGATGCCCTTCGCGCAGGGAGAGAAGCGCTAGGGTGGCGGCCAGGACGTCGGTTCGCGCGTTCGACTTCCAGTGTCGGCCGCGGACTTTTTGCATCGCCCCGCCGCTTGCGTATCGGAGCATGATGCGTTCGAGCTTCCAGGAGTGGTCGCTGTCCTCGAAGCAAAGGTCGAGTGCGACGAGGGATGGGGGCTCTACGTGCGCTCCGGTGCGGCCCAGGCCCTCATGTCGTTGCGGCGGTGACATTGGGGTGACAGTAGCCCAAGAGCCCGGCCCGTGGCTCGGTGTTAGCATCCAGATCGTCCCCGGCCTCCTCGGAGTTGGGACCCATCTGATTGACGCGGTTGCGATTGCAACATTGGGACGGGCGCCAACCGGGTGAGGGCGGGACACCTGTGGCGCGATCTCCGTTGAGGAATCGACCCGGATGTCCGGCCCTCACCCCCCGTGGTCCCTCGTTCCCCTCCCCCTTCCCCTTACCGGCATCGTCTTCGAACGACGAGTCCGCGCGATTCTCCCACCGCATCGGGTGAAGGTCGGACTGCTCTCGCGTCAGGAGTTCGACCGATCGGCGGAGAGCCAGCGGTAGATGAACCAGGCCCAGCCTCCGAGGTATCCCACCAGGAACAGCGTCCACGGGAATCCAGTGGGATTTCGTCCCGCGAGGATTTCCGGCCCGTTCCAGAGAAACGCGGCAAGCACGATGCAGCCCGCCGCGATCTCGACCCACCAGTCGACCCGTGTGATGCGCGGGCGCTGATCCTCCGGCAGGACGAAGAAGACCGCACCCACCAACACGAGCGCGATCGCGACCAGGACCGGGGAAAGGACCGGACCGACCCACGGCATGGGCAGCAGGAAGAGAATGTCCCAATCCAGGACGGTGCGTGGCCAGCCCAGGGCGACCTCGAGCGTCAGGTAGTAGACGAGGTCCCAGACTCCAAACGCGAAGGCGAAGGCCCCGAAGCGTCGGATCGGACTGCGCGCCGCCAGGCCGGCCGCTCCCAGCAGCAGGGTCAGAGTGGCGGCCTCCCGGATCATCTCCACCCGGAGGAGGTGCCAGGGAATCGGCACCAGCGGGAAGCTGAA
Organism: Candidatus Eiseniibacteriota bacterium; assembly: GCA_020431745.1. GTDB lineage: Bacteria > Eisenbacteria > RBG-16-71-46 > CAIMUX01 > CAIMUX01 > JAGQHR01. The sequence goes on along the minus strand of JAGQHR010000189.1, from coordinate 2,473 downwards.
TCCATGCGGGTAGAAGATTTGCCGCAGGTAGATCACGACCGCACCTTCGATGCACCCGAAGGACACCGCCAGCGTTGCGAGTGAGAGCAAGGACCGTGCTCCGGATTTCCCTTCGGTCGAGCTCATCGATTTACCCTATCGTCCGGAAGTGACGGATTCCAGCCCGGACGTGACGGACTGCGACCCCGAGATGCGGCCGAGTACGGACCGCGGCAAGACGACGGTGTGGGGTCCGCCAGTCCGGAAATGTGGTCTGCATTTGCGCGGCCGGTGTTCCCTGAGTACGCTCCGCGCCAGCCTGGCGACATCGACCATGTCCGGCGGGGGGCGGATGTCGGCGCAAAGACACGATGTCTTTCTTCCAACTCGAGGAGTCACATGATCACGCACTGGTACAACGCGGGGGTTCGGGTGATTTCCGGTCAGGGCCGGGGGCAGTGGGCCTCCGTCCAGGACATCCCCGATCAGCACTATCGCAAGCTCTTCATCGACTTCACCAAGCAGCAGCTCGACCTCATCAACGGCTACCAAATGGGCTCCGACCTCTTGAACGAGATCGCCGCGAGTGGACATCGCGTCACGATCTATCTCGATGCCGGCAGCGGAGGGGGCAGCGCGACCTTTGCCGAGACCAACGACGCGCTTTCGATCTGGGACCGGTTCTTCAAGCCCTTCCGGCCCTTCCGGGCCGAGATGGCGAACTACATGCGCGGTCACCTGGGGACGTTGCCGGCGTGGAAGCTGTCGCAGCCGGACACCTACTATCTCTACGAGTTCAAGAAGATCCTCGAACGCTGCCCCTATTCGCGCGGGATGGTCGGGAAGCTCATCGGCAAGACCCAGATCGAGATCGATCAGATGGTCGAGGGCACGCGGCCGATGGACGATCTGACCTACGAGCGCCTTGCGGTCACGCTCTACGAGTGGTTGACCCCGGGCAACGGTATCAACACCTGCGTCCGCTGGGATATCGGCGGGCAGCAGTGTGCCGACGCCGAGAACGCGAAGTCGGATTGGAAGAACGATCTGCCTTTCGTTCAGCTCGCCCACGAGCTCATTCACGCCTGGCGGATGATGACGGGCCGGCGGATCTTCGAGCGCGGGCTCGGCGAAGAGTTCATGACGACCGGGTTGCCGCCGTTCACGGCTCTCAAGTTCACCGAGAACAAGCTGCGCGTGCAGGCCAACATCGCCGTGCGCGACTACTACAACACGCAGTCGGGCCGCGACTATTGGGACTCGATGGCGGCGCCATGGCGAGCGCGCTCGACGGACGCCAAGAAGTGGGCGGCCCGCTGATCAGAGGCGGCGGACGTTATCGACATAGAAGGTTCCCGGGCCGTCGTTCCAGGAGGCGAAGCTGATGTGGGTGAGCTTCCGGACGACGCCGGCCTTCTTCGTCTCGAAGGCGCGAACGGAAACCGGCTGTGCGGTCACCCCGTCGACCGAAACCTGATAGGTCTTGCGTGCCGGATCGACCGCGGCGGTGATCGTGTACCACCGCTTGGCCTCGAGGTCGCGCACCAACACCGTGCGCTCGCTCCACTCCCGGTTCTTGCCCCCTTCGAAGGCGATCAGGTTGAGCTTGCCGCTCGTGGCGGCGTTCTCGAAGCCGAGAAAGACGAAGCGCTCGGCACTCGCGGCATTCGGTCCCTTCCCCTTGATGGAGTCGTCGCCCAACATCTGGAAGCAGGAGCGATTCGCGCCGGGTTCCACATCCCTCACGTAGATGTCCCACGCGACGAGGAACGGCTCGTCCTGCGGAGCCTGCAGACGTTGGGATAGGTAGGTGTTGGTCTTCGCGCTTCCTTTGATCATCGCTTTGTGCGTTTTGTTGCCCCCGATCGTTTTGGTGCTGAGCTTGAGCTGGAGACGTCCGTCCTTGGTGTCCCGCCGACTTTCGTACCAGCCCCCGGAGTCCTCCGTCGCACGGAGTCCCCGGCCGTCCGCGGTCGCCTCGAAGTCGCCGTCGGTGAAGAGAAGCGCGGGACCACCCTGTGACTTCTGACCCAGGATGTTGCCGTCCAGGATGACGGCGACCAGCGCCAACGCGACGAGAACGCTCAGAACGAAGAACACTCTACGACGCATGCTCCTGCTCCTTCTCTCGAACGGTCGCCCGCGGGCGGTTTCGTTCGTTCATTGCCCTGCGACTCCGACCGGCGTTCCGGTCCGTTGCCGAAGCGACCGCCCTCGTTGGGGAGGACGGTCGCCTGGCGGTCTGCCGTTTGCTGTCTGATCTTGGTCCGTTCGGGTGTCGATCAGCGGACGAGCGCGATCTGACGCACCTCGAGGTAGTCTCCCGTCCGGAAGCGGAGGAAGTAGATCCCCGAAGCCATCGGGCGGCCCGCCCCGTCGCGACCGTCCCATGCCACTTCGTGAGGTCCGGCGTCCTCACGCCCGTCGACGAGCGTCCGCACCAACCGTCCCCCGACGTCGAAGAGCGCGAGGTCCACCTGAGCACTGCCAGCCA
>JAGQHR010000018.1 GCA_020431745.1 Candidatus Eiseniibacteriota bacterium | reverse complement strand
ACGCCCCATGAGGTCGCCGCCGCGACGGCGATCCCGTCCCTGGATGACCGGCCCCCTCCCGAGGGCGGAGAATTGGTATACTCGATCCTTTGTGATTCGGCGGTTCCTTCCCGGCTGCGAGGGGAAGCGCGGGGTCCGGCCATCGAACGCATAGACATCTCGGGTCCGCACAAGGAGCATCGGTTCCATCATGGATATCATCCGATCGAATCGCGGCATCGTCCGCACCTCCGTCACGACCTCGATCCTCGTCCTCGCTCTCGCCGGGCCTGCGGCGGCGCTCCGCGTGGCGAGCTACAACCTCCTCAACTACAACGATGCGGCACGCAACGCGAACTTCCGGACCGTGGTGGAAGGGATGAATCCCGACGTCCTGGTCGTCGAAGAGATCCTCTCCCAGAGTGCGGTCAACACCTTCCGCGATGATGTTCTCAACGTGCTCTGGCCCGGCGAATGGGTCGCCGGCACGTTCGACGATGGTCCCGACACGGACTGCGGGATCTTCCTCCGCGCCGGCACGGCGCAGGAGATCGCGCACTTCAGCATCTCCACCACGCTGCGGCAGATCGACGAGTGGACGATCCGTCCCGCGGGCTACGCGACCGACGACGCCAACGTTCGGATTTACGCGCTGCATCTCAAGGCGAGCACGGGCAGCACCAACGAGCAGCGCCGCCTCGATGAAGTCACCGCGATGCGCGCGCTCATGGAGACGTATCCTCCGGGGCAGAACTACCTGGTCACCGGAGACTTCAACATCTACACGAGCTCCGAGCCGGCCTACCAGTACATGCTCAGCTCCGCGAACGGCCTCGCCGGCGTGGTCCAGGATCCGATCGATCGACCCGGTTCGTGGCACGACACCGGATCGTTCGCCGACATCCACACCCAGTCGCCACGGACCATGCAGTTCGGCGGTGGCGCCACCGGCGGTTTGGACGATCGATTCGACATGATGCTGGTGAGCCCCGCGAGCCAGGACGGCGAGGGATTCGACGTGCTCTCCTCCACCTACACGGCCTACGGACAGGATGGCCTGCACTTCAACCACGCGATCATCGACGCTCCGCCGAACGCCGCCGTCCCGATGGTGATCGCGCAGGCGATCCACGACGCCTCGGATCATCTCCCTCTCTTCGCCGATTTCCAGGTTCCGGCGCGCATCGTCACGCAGGACGCGCTCGCGCTCGGCCCCGTGTTCGTCGGCGGCAACGCCACCGATCTACTGTCGGTCGAAAACCCCGCCGCCGTCCCCGGCGACGATCTGGACTACTCGTTCACCGCGCCGTCAGCCTTCGACGCCCCCGCGGGAGACTTTTCCCTGCCGGCGGGCGCGGCGCCTGCGCTCCATCCCATCTCGCTCCACACCGACGCAGCCGGCTTCTTCGCGGGGAACCTGGTGGTCCACTCCGACGCGCCGGACGAGCCGAGCCGGAACGTCGAGCTCACCGGAACCGTTCTCGATCACGCCCGGCCGAGCCTGGACGCCGCCCAGGTCATCACCGAAGGAACGCTCGACTTCGGAACCCATCCCGTCGGGCAGTTCGCTCCCCTCGACGCGCTCGTCTACAACTTCGGATATCAGTCGCTGCAAGGCCTGCTCGACGTCTACGACGCCCAGATCACCGGGGATGTCCGGTTCTCCATCGCGGGCGGCTTCACCCCGCAGACTCTCGGCACCGATCCGGGAACGTGGTCGATCGAGTTCGACGACGCGGGCGCGAGCGACGGCACGTACGACGCGACGCTCGTCTTCTCGACCCGGGATCAGCAGGACCTCGGCGGTGCACTCGATCTGGCGGACTTGACGCTTCAGCTGACCGCGACGGTGGGAGACGCGGCCTCGGTCCCGACCGACCCGACCCATGTCGTCGTCGCGGGGATCGCTTCCATCCATCCGAACCCGTTCTCACCGTCGGCGGAGATCCACTTCGGACTGACGGAGTCCGGCCCGGTGCGCCTCGCGGTCTACGATGCGGGTGGACGTCTCCTCCGCTCCCTCGCGAGCGGAGACCTGCCCGCGGGTGAGCACGCGGTGCGCTGGGACGGAACCGACGACGCGGGTCGCAGCATGCCGGCCGGAATCTACTTCCTCCGGCTACAGAGCCGCCGGCTCGACCAGACGCGGCACATCGTCCGGATTCGCTAAGGACTCGGATTATTCGTCCAGCACCGCAGCAGTTCGCATCGTGAATCGTTCGGGTCAGGGACTCGGCGCGCGGGAATCTGAATGAACCCGCGCGCCGTCTCGGCCTTCTCCCACGATCAGCGCGGGAGATCGCGTTCGCGTTCGATCTGGATGCGACCGGCCGCGACCTGTCCGAGGAAGTCGAGCGCGACCTCCGCGTTGTCCTCCAGCAGATCCCGGAAGCTCTCGGTCCATCCGCGGAGGAGGACGAGCGGGGTCTCGGCGACAGCCGAGTACCAGCGGGGCGCCCCGGCCTGTGACTCCAGGTTGCCCAGGGGATAACCGACATCCGCGAAGAACATCGTCCCGTCGGGGCGATGGCAACGGACGGTTCCGCTCACGACGAGATAGAAGAACCCGCTCGCGTCCCCGGCTTGCCAAAGGCTCGTCCCGGCCTCGACGCGGTGCTCCTCGATCGAGGCTCCGATCTGGACCAGCGCACCCACGCCGGCGCGCCGAAAGATCGAAGTGCGGCGGAGCGCCTTGAGTCGCGTCACCAGATCGATCCGGGTCGCATCCGCGAGATCCGGAAACTGCTGTTCGCCGCCGAGACGCGCGCCGTGCGGGATGTGACGCCGCAGGGTCAGGATCTCGCGTTGGATCTTCCCGAGCAGGCTGAAGAGGATCGAGATCCGATCCTCCATCACGTCGGAGAGCACGTCGAAGCTCATCTCGAGCGTTCGGGCATCGGTGCGCGCCGTCGCGGCGAGCCCCTCCGGAAGGTGCGAGAGCATGGTGAGCAGACCGAGCGTCGCTCCGGCCTCCAGCACCCGTTCGCCGTGCTCGACCCCCGAGGCCGCGATCTCTCCTTCGACCACGACGTGGAACCGACCGGGGGGCGATCCGGCCTCGAAAATCGTCTCCCCCTTCCCGAAGGCCCGCTCCTCGCAGTTCTGGGCGACGAACATCGCCTCCTCGGTGGAAAGCGATCCCAGCGGCTCCACGCGCAGGAGCGTCCGCACCCGCTCGAGCGGGCTCAGCATGTAGATGCTGCGAGGGCCCGGCCGTTTCTCCTTGGATCCCGACCTCGCCGGTGACGGGCGCGCTCCGGGGGTCATGGCGTGACCTCCTTGGGCCGTTGCAGGTCCGCGAGCGCGCGGGCAACCGCTTCGGAAACCATTCCGGCCGGGTCGGACGGGAGCGATTCGAGACGAGGGATGAGCTCACGGACACCAGCTTCGGCGGCGTGCGCGGCAACCAGGCTGCGCACGCCGACGTCCTCGACATCCAACAGCGCCTCGAGCAATGCGGAGTAGCTTCGCGTGCGCTCCGGCCGGTACGGCCCCGCCTGCGCGAGCCGGGCCCGCGGTGACAGCTCGTCGAGTAGCGCCAGCAACGGCCCCTGGACCGGGGGGGTGAGCAGGTTCTCCAGGAGCTCGCGACTGCTCGCCCGCTTGTCGGATCGCCGACTGTCGAGTCCGCGATAGATGTCGAGCAGATCCTCGTCGGGATGGAGGAGCCCCAGAACCCGAGTGATCCGTTCCCGCGCGACCCGTCCCCGATGCTGGGTCCATCCGAGGATGAGCTCGTGGACCTCGGTCGCACGCACGGGATCGCGGGTGGCCGCCTCGGCAAGACTGGCCTCCCATTCGAGCATCCGGAACGCCGCGCGGACCTCCTCTTCGAGCTGCCCCCGCAACCGTTCCTGATCCAGCTCGAGGGTCGGATCGTCCGCACGCAACCGGCCGAGCGCGCGCAGGATCTTGTGCGACACGACGGGATCGGTCTCGCCGGAGAGACGGTTCTGCAGCACGTCCACGGCCTGCTGCGACCGGAAACGCATGATGGTCCGCGGCAGATGGCGTCGCACATGCGGATCGATCCACGGATTGTCGAGGGTCTCTTCGAGTTGCGACAGCGCTTCCGAGCCGATCGCGACGAGTCCGCTGCGCGCCGATTCCCTTAGATCGCGCACGGTCAGCATCTGCACGAGCGACGGGATGCAGCGCGTGCTCCGCAGCTCGTGCATGGCCAGAGCCGTCTCCCGACGCACCTCGAGCGAACCGTGCTTGCAGAGCGTGATCAGCGCCTCCGCGTAGGCGGCTCCCGGGCTGTACCGGATGGCACGCGCCAGGGCCACCCGCGTCTCGTCGTCGGACTCCCGGGCCAGATCGACGAGCTCCTGGTAGGCATCGGGACCGCCGAAGAGCGCGATGATCCCGACGCGCGCGGTCGCGCTCACGATCGGCGAGGGATCTTCCAGCATGCGCGCGTTGAGCGCGGGATCCGGCGCGAGCCAGGCGCGGGCCCGCAACGCCGCGGCCCGGACCTCGGGATCTTCGTTGTCGAGCAGGCGGTCGAGGATCGGCACGACGTCCTCCCGACCCGCCTTCGTGAACAGCGTGAGCGCGCGCCGCACTACCCGGCTGGACGGATGGTAGAGGATCAGACCGGGCAGGACGTCGTCCCGTCCCTGCTCCGCGAGCAGATCGACCGCGGCCACGACCTCGCCGTCGTCGCGACTGTTGAGCGCACGCAGCAGAGCGGCCAGGGACGGCACGTCGAGCTCGGGATACCCGACCCGGCTCGCGATGCTGCCTTCGGCGAGAGTGCGCCGGAAGAGCTGCAGGTAGTGGGGCGTGATCGAAGCCGCGGTGTAGATCCACAGGACGACGAGGAGGATCACCATCCCCGCGAGGAGCGGTGGAGGAGCCCCCATCATGCCGAAGCTCAGAATGAGGAACGAAGCGAGCGCCTGTCCCCCGCGTTGCCCGGCGACGTCGATCCATCCCTTCACCACGCTGCGCAGATCGGTGACGAGATGGACGTAGAGCATCTCCGAGACGGTGCGATGCAGGGAGTGGCGGAGGGCGCCGTCCACGCCCTTGAGCGCGATGATCGGCACGAGTCCGCCCACCGTCAGCACCACCGCGGCGGCGGTCCCGAGAAGCCACGGCACGATGAAGAGCAGCTGATGGATCCGGAGCACTCGCGCGAGCCAGGGCAGGTAGCGCACGAGCAGGAGCTGGACGGCCAGGGAGGCGATGTTGAATCCCAGATAGGCAGTCGCGAACGCGGATCCGAGCCGGTCCGCCGGCACCCGGGCCGCGATCGTCGACTTGAAGAGGTAGTCGACGAGCGTGAAGGCGAGGGTGGAGAGGAGCACGATGGCCCCGACGCGCCGCAGATACGGAGCCTCCCAGATCGTGCGCACCGGGTTGTGCGTGCGCCTGGTGTCGCCCCCCTCGTGGGCCTCGTGGGGACGCCGAGGCAGGACGAGCGCAATGACCGCACCTCCGGCCAGGATCGCCAGAGCCGCCGCGAGGAGGAGCATCCGAGCCGGATACATCGCGACGAAGAGCCGGGCCAGAGCCGACCCCAGGATCGATCCCAGGACGCTGCCGGCGCCGATCAGTCCGAAGAGTCGCTTGGCCTGTCCGATGGAGAAGTACTCTCCCAGCAGGGTCCAAAAGCGTACGACCACCAGGGTGGCGAAGAGTCCGGACCAGATGTAGAGCCCGTAGAGAACGGCCGGGGGCGAGTCGGCTTCCACCCCCCAGAATCCCAGGGTGATCACGGATGAAAGCGCGAGCCAGCGAACGAGGGAGCCGCGTCGCACCGACGTCCGGCCCCGGAAACGTTGGACCGCGAAGATCGCGAGCGCCAGCAGCGCGATTCCGAGATAGGTCCACGGCAGGCGGGACGCGGGAATCCGGGCGAGGAAGAGGGCGTCGCGGGCGGTCTCCAGCAGCGTGTGACCCGCGAGGATCAGCACCAGGGCCAGAAATGCCCCCACGACCGAGCGGTGTTCCCCCGTTCGGATGTCGGCGAGCCTCTTCACCCGGCGGAGTATACTCTGCGATCGTGGGGTTGGACGGCAGACCCGTCGGGATCCCGGTTCGGCGCATCCTAAGATGGTGGCCCGCCCAACCGAAACGAAGCAGCCCGTACGAGAGGAGTGAGCAAGCTCGATGGAGAACACGATCCGCATCACCGCCGCCCCGTCCCCCGTGGATCCGATGAAGTGCACCTTCACCGTGGATCGACCGGTCCTGCCGGGCCGGTCCTTCTTCTTCGGCAGTCGGCTGCGGGCGGCGGGCTCGCCCCTGCCCGAGGCGATCTTCGCGCTCGAGGGGATCGAATCGGTCCTGATCTCGCACGATCAGATCCATGTCCACAAAACGACGGATGCGGAGTGGCCCACCTTCGCGAAGAAGATTGGAGCGGCAGTGCGGGAGATCCTCCAACAGGGGGGCGCGACGGTGAGCGGCGAAGCCTTCGAGTCGTTGCTTCCGCCGCAGGAGATCCGGCATCTCGTGCAGCAGGTCCTCGACACCCAGGTCAACCCGATGGTCGCCAGCCACGGCGGGCACATCGACCTCCTCGACGTGAAGGAGAACGTCGTCTACATCGAGATGGGCGGCGGCTGCCAGGGGTGCGGAATGGCGTCCGCCACGCTCAAGAACGGCGTGGAACGCCTGATCCGCGAGTTCGTTCCCGAGGTCGGCGATATCCTGGACGTGACGGACCACGCAGCCGGCCGCAATCCCTACTTCCAACCCAGCTGAGACGAGCCCCGCGGCACACGTTTCGTCGCGGGAATCCCGCACCGGGAAGTCGCTTGTAGCTCCGGTTGGGCCTTTGCTACCCTCGGCCGCTCAGCGCCCGGGAAGCATCGCTCGGAAGCGGTGAGGAGGTCCCGGCGGGGTGCGCGCGGCGCGCGCCACCGGCACGAGGATTTGGATTTTTGGCTGCCAGTGAGTGGAGACCATCATGACGTTCGTTGTCACGGACAACTGTTTGAAGTGCCGGTTCACGGACTGCGTGACCGTGTGCCCGGTCGACTGCTTCCACGCCGACGATGAGATGCTCTACATCGACCCGGACGAGTGCATCGATTGCGGCGCCTGCGAGCCCGAGTGTCCCGTCGAGGCCATCTTCGAGGAAGGCGACGTCCCGGACGACAAGAAGGAATGGATCCAGATCAACGCGGACAAGGCGTCTGGTCTTCCCGTGCTCGCGGAAAAGCAGGATCCGCTGCCGACCGCCGAGGAAAAGAAGAAGTCGTTGGGCTTCTGATCCAGGGCCTGCCGGCCCGCGCCGCCGACGCGGGAATCCGGATCGCGGTCCGGAGCGACGCGCTCTCCGGACGAGGTCTCTAGAAGTCGATCAGCTCGGAAAAGAATTCGAGCAGCGTACCGTCGTTCTTCACGTGCTCGAAGACACCGCGCATTTGGGAAGGGCCTGCCATCTGGGAGGCCCTTTTCTGTTCCTGATCCGCCAGGGATCGTTCCAGTCCGCCGTCGAAGATGAACGTCGCGATCTCTTCCATCTCGTCCGCGTCGAGCCATGTCCCGTGGGAGCCGCACCAATCGATGATGATCCCCGATCGTCCCGCGTAGTTCTTCCGCTGCATGACGTCGCCGCAGACCGGGCATTTGCGGTAGACGACCTTGAAGCTCGCGGCCGGGCGCTCGTGGTGGACGTGCCCTCCCAGTCCTTGGGACGGACGGGTTCGGCGGGCCGTCACGGCCTTGTTGAGGAGCGCGTCGAAGTCGTCGGCCGGCACCCACATCCCGTGGCAGGTGCGACACTCGTGGCAGATCAGACCTCCCACTGAACGCGCGATCAGGGTCTCGTGATCCTGGGGGCAGGAGATCTCGGGGACCGACCCGGGCGCCGGCTGGGGAACGAACTTGAGGCCGCACCGGGTGCAGAACTTGGCCTTCTCCGGGCTGCGGGCGAAGCATTCCGGACAAATCAGACCCAGCAGACGCAGGTCCCGGACGATGGTGCTCCGGCAGTAGCCGCAGGTGCGGGCATCCGGCCCGAGAGCGGCCCCGCAGGACGAGCATCGCTCGACGGGGGCATCGACCGCGACCGGGGCCTGGTTGGGGATTTGCGCCCCGCACGGACAGTGGATCACCGGGGTGGTGATCCGGGTGACGTCGTACTGGGTGCGACAGCTGGGACAGGCCACCAGTCGAAGCATTCCCGGACTCCTCTCGTCTCGTCTCGTCTCGTCTCGTCTCGAACCCGATCTCGATCCCGATCCCGATCCGGGGCCGCCCGCCGTCGCGATCCGCCCCGTGGGCGACGATTTCACGGCCGCAGAGGCTCCGAACCGGCCGGAAAGCCCCGCGGAGCGCTCCCGTGGCCAGATTCCGCCTTTCTACCGATCGGCCCCGACCGCCCTCCGCTTTAGCCGGGCGAACCGCGCGCGACCGGTACCGTCGGACGCCCGAAGCGCTTACAATCCGCCGGGGCGAAGGATTCGAATGAGAAGGGAGATACCGGAATGCAGCGGATCTTCAGGATGGCGGTCGTTGGCGGAGTCGTCGTGGCCCTCGCCGGCTGCGCCTCGGCTACCAACAAGCAGAAGGGGGCCATCATCGGCGGAACCGCCGGGGCGGTGGCCGGTGGGGTCATCGGCAAGCAGGCCGGCAACACAGCTGCCGGCGCCATCGTCGGGGCCGTGGTCGGGGGCACCGCCGGCGTCATCATCGGCGACTACATGGACAAGCAGGCGGCCGAGATGGAATCCGTCGAAGGCGCGGACGTCAAGCGCGTCGGCGAAGGCATCCAGGTCACGATGGACTCCGGCATCCTCTTCAACGTGGACAAGAGCGATCTGACCGCGGAGGCCAAGCTCAACCTCAAGAAGATGGCCCAGGTCCTCAACAAGTACGGCGACACCACCATTCTCATCGAGGGTCACACCGACTCGGACGGATCCGAGGAGTACAATCAGAAGCTCTCCGAACGGCGTGCGCAATCGGTCAAAGAGTATCTCGCGATCCAGCAGGTGGCCGCCCCGCGGATGTCGACCGTCGGCTTCGGCGAGACCCAGCCGGTCGCCGACAACTCGACGGCCGCGGGCAAGGCCCAGAACCGCCGGGTCGAGGTCGCGATCGTCGCGAACGAAGAGCTCAAGGCGCGCGCCGAGAAAGAAGCGGCGGCCAAGGGCTGAGCGAAACCCGTCGCGGCCGGGAGGATCCGGCCGCGACCGTCCTCTGGAGGGTGCACCATCGACATGCGACACTCCCGGATTCTGGGGATCGGGCACTACGTGCCTCCGCGCGTTCTCACCAACCATGATCTCGAAGCGCTCATGGACACGAGCGACGAATGGATCCGCCAGCGAACCGGAATCGAGGAGCGTCGCGTCGTCGAACCCGGAGTACCGACGTCGGAGCTCGCCTTCCAGGCCGCTCAGAACGCGCTCGCCCATGCCCAGGTCGAAGCCAAGGACGTCGATCTGATCGTGGTCGCGACGCTGAGCCCGGATTACTACTTCCCGGGGGTCGGCGTCCTCCTCCAGGACCGTCTGGGGGCCCGGGAAATCCCGGCCCTCGACATCCGCCAGCAGTGCAGCGGATTCGTCTACGGGCTGTCGATCGCCGATCAGTACATCCGCACCGGCACCTACGAGCGCGTCCTCGTGGTCGGCGCCGAGGTCCAGAGCGCGGGCCTCGACTACACCACGCGCGGCCGCGATCTCGCGGTAATCTTCGGGGACGGCGCGGCCGCGGTCGTGTTGGGCCCCTCCGAAGAGCCGGGCGTCATCTCCGTACATCTGCACTCGCAGGGCAAGTACTTCGACATGCTCTGGCTGGAGAAGCCCGGATCGCAAAGCGCTCCCACGATCACAGCGCATGACCTCGAGGAGGGACGGCACTTTCCCCACATGGAGGGGCAGACCGTCTTCAAGCACGCGACGCGGCGTTTCGCGGAGGCGATCCACGAGGTCCTGAGCCACAACGGAACGAAGGTCGAGGACATCGACCTCTTCTTCTTCCATCAGGCGAACCTGCGGATCATCGACGCCATCAGCAAGATGATCGGAATCCCGCCCGAGAAGTCCTTCAACAACCTCCAGCGGTACGGGAACACGACGGCCGCCTCGATCCCTCTCTGCATGAGCGAGGCGGTCGAGCAGGGACGACTGCAGCGCGGACAGCTCGTCTGTCCGGTGGCGTTCGGCTCCGGATTCACCTGGGGCTCCGCCCTCATCCGGTGGTGAGATGTTCCGGATCTCCATCAGAGCGCTCGGATGGACGATCGTCGCCGCCTGGATCGCGACCGGCGCGCATGCCACGACGTTCGTCGTGGATCCCGCCGGGGGCGGTGACTTCGAACGGATCCAGGACGCCATCGACGCCTCGCACCACGGCGACGTCATTGAGGTGCTGCCCGGCACGTACTTCGAGTCCCTGTTCTACGGCGGCCGGCGCATCGTGGTCCGCGGCGTCGAAGGCCCCGAAGTCACCATCCTCGACGGCGAGGACTCGCACAACCTCGCGACCTTCCTCTTCGGAGAGCCCCGGGCCTCGGTGCTGGAGGGGTTCACGCTGCGACACGGACGAGGCCGGCCGATCACGGCTGCCGCACCGGTCTCCGTCGATCTCACGTCCCATCCGCTCTCCGCGGCCGATCCCCGTCTCCGATCGTTGGAGCAGGGTGAAGAACGGGGCGGCACGTACGGCGGCGCCATCGTCTGCTCGAGCGCGGGTCCAACCCTGCGCAATCTGATCTTCGAGGACAATCTGGCCAACAACGGCGGCGGGCTCGCGATTCTCTTCGCCGCTCCGCTCGTGGACGGCTGCCAGTTCCGCGGAAACGTCGCGGGAGCCGGCGGGGGCATCTTCGGCCGCAGCGACCGCACCGACTTTCGCGACTGCGTCTTCGAGGACAACTTCACGGTCTTCGGAGGCGGTTTCTACGGGGAAGACTCGCAGGCCACCGGCCAGGGATCGTCCTTCAACGGCAACATCACCGCCGGCGGCGGCAGCTGTTACCTCCTCGGCACCGGCAACCCCGGCCTCGCCACCTTCCACCATTGCCAGTTCGGCGCCAACTTCTCCGCCGACGTGAACGGAATCACGGCGCTCTTCCACGATCTCGTGGTCCGGCAGAGCGTCTTCTGGGCGCGCGGACCGGAGCTGCACGTGACCGCGTCGATCGTGACCACGGGAGGATCGCTCACGGTCGCCAACTGCATCTTCGAGGGACGGAACGAAGACGGCGTCCTCGCGTGCGGCAGCACCAACGCCGACATCCGTTGCAACGTCTTCTATCCCGGCGACGTCCCCCAAACCTGCTCACCTGCCGCGAGCAACCGCGCCGTCGATCCCCGGTTCTGCGATCCGAGCAGCGGCGATTTCCACGTCGCGGAAGGTTCGCCGTGCCTGCCCGAAAACGCACCGGCCGGATGCGGAGCGATCGGAATCTACCCCGAAGCGGGGTGCGTCGCGCCGCGTGCGGACGGTTCTTCCTCGCCCGACGCCGGCGTCCGCACCCTCCGGGAGCGTGCCCTCACGCGCTAGCTTCGCGCCGGATCAGTGCTCGTCGTGCTGGCCGGGTGGGGCGTCGAGCTGCTCCCGCAGTCGCATTGCCCAACGGTTCTTCGGATCCAGCTCGAGCGCCTTCGCGATGTCGGCCTTGGCTTGCTCGACGTCATCGGCCTCGGAGTGGGCCATCGCGAGGTACACGTACGCCATCGAGGATTCCGGGGACCACTGGACGTTGAGCTCGGCCAAGCGTACCGGGATCGAAGCGTCGTCCCCCCCGATCTGGTGTCCCAGCTCCGAGAGCATCCGATCGCTGAAGTCGAAGGTCTGGCTGCCGTAGTAGCGATTGCGGAGCTCGGCGTACTTCGTCTGGAGCGAATCGAATCCGCCCGCGGTGTACGCGTCGGCGAGCACGTCTTCGATGAGACGGGGATGGGGCTGGCCGCGATGGCACGTGACGCACTCCACCTGCACGCTGGGATGCCCCTCTTCCGCGACCTTGGAGATCCAATCTCCGTTGATCACCTTGGTCATCCGCATCATGACGCGCGCCGCGTCCTTTTCTTCCTTCCCGTCGGCGGCGAAATCCAGCTCGTCGCTGTTCTCGGCCTGCATGTGACAGAAGTTGCAGCGCACACCCAGCGCGGTGGAGAACTGACGCATCGTCGCGATCAGGTCATCGCGGGAGATCTCGGGGTTCAGCTCCTTGAGATTGGTGAACTTCTCGGGAATGTCCGCGCTCACCGGCCCGGCGCCCAAGCTCACCGCCAGCACCGTCAACCAGACGCGCTTCGCGTACGACATGCATCCTCCTTCTCCGTTCTTCCACGCTGTCGTGCGTTCGCCTCACCCGCATCTCGTTCCGCGTGAGCGGACCGCAGGGCTCGATCGCACGCCCTACCCGATCGCTCCCCTCGACTCGCGATTTCAAGTCGCACCGATCGCGGATGGTACGCCAAACGGTCGTGGGACGGAACACGGCCCCCACCCCGGCCCGGCAGGCCCAGCGGCCGCACGAGTCCCAAACCACGCGGGCGGCCACGAGCTGGCAGGCCTACGGAGTTGCTCTCAGTGGATGTAGCCGAGGGAACGCAGGCGTTCGCGCGTCTCGTCGTCCATCGGAGGCAGCCCCGCCTCCCCGGCCGCGGGGCCCAGGTTGTCCAAGAGCCCGGAGAGGACCTCCACGGCTTCCGGCCGTTCCGCCGCGAGGTTCCGGGACTGACCCGGATCAAGGCGAAGATCGTTCAGCTCCACCGTGCCGCACGTGCAGGTCGTGAGGCGCAGATCGGCGACCCGGACCGATCGCCGTTCCGCGTCGAGGGGCGCGACGTCCAGCTCCGGGTTCAGCTGTTTGAGGAGGCCGAGCAGGGCTCCCCCCGGAGGGGTGACCTCGGCATAGGTGGGCCGGTCGGGTTCCGCCGGCGCGAGCAAAGAGACGCCGGGCCGATCCTGGCCGTCGGACCTGAGTCCCGCCCACTCGACCAGCGTCGGATAGAGATCGGCGAGCATGACCGGACGCGCGTCGCGCCCCTGCTCGAACCCCTCCCCCAACACCACCAGCGGAACCTGGAGCACCGTCTCGTGCAGGGAGAACACATGCTCGAAAAGCCCGTGCTCTCCCAGGTTCTCCCCGTGATCCGACGTGACGACGATGAGGCTGCCGTCGACCAGACCGCGTTGGGTGAGCTCCGACATCAGCTCTCCCAGATAGACGTCCGCCCACCGGGCATCCGCGGCGTAGAGGCGCGCGACCGCGTTCCAGTCGACGCTCGCGGGAGTCGCGAGCCCGGCCTGATAGGCGTAGTCCCAATCGACGGTGATCTCACCCGACTCGGGCGCCCCGACCGCGAGACGCTGCTCCAACGGCGGACTGTACGGAATGTGCGCTTCGAGGAAGTTCACGAAGAGGAGGAAGGGCTTGTTCCGGTCGCGGGCATCGAGCCACGCGCCGACGTTGCGCAAGGTCTCGCGTCCTCCCTGATCCCCCGATCCGGTCTGCAGCTCGGCCATGCCGCCGACATCGACCTCGGTCTTGATCTGGAATCCGCGCAACAGCCCGGTCGTCTTGTCCGAGAGCCACGGGTTGCTGAAGAACGCGGCGGTTTCGTAGCCCGCCTCCGCGAAGCGCTCCGCGAACGTCGGACCGACGTCGCGCAGACGCAGGGTCGGAGAGTCGCAGTGATGCTGCGGCGTCAGCAGTCCCGTGAAAATCGTCGCGTGCGAAGGAACGGTCCACGGGGCGGTCGACCAGGTATTGGGATAGGCACGCCCGGTCTCGATCAGTCGATCGAAGTTCGGCATGGGCTTCCCCCAACCGTGAGGGCTCTCCTCCAGAGAGGTGGCGTCGCGCCGCAGCGTGTCGACGACGATGACGATGACGTTCTTGGGAGGGGCGGGGCGGCCGCATCCGAGCCCGAGGATGGCCGTCAGGGTCGCGACGAGCACCACGAGTGCCGTGGCGGCCTTCAACGGACGCGGGACGCCTCGGAAGGCCCGGGCCGACGGCCCCGGCGCCCCGCGGCACGGGTCCTCGGGGCCTGCGTGGGAACCGGGATCTGGACATTGGCTCATGCCGCATCCTAGCGCAGTCGCGACGGATTTTCCGTCTGCGCATCGTCTTCCGCACGGGGCGGAGCGGACCTTCCGCACGGGGCGGAGCGGACCTTCCGCACGGGGCAGGAGCGGACCCTCCGTGCGGGGCAGGAGCGAACCCTCGCTCGATCGGCACCGGATCGGGCGGCGTCGGCAACCGCAGCGCCTCCGGTCGCGCAGCCGGGGCCGAAGGTTCATGGGATGCGTGAGGATGCCAGCCTCGACCATGGGGCGGACGGACCCAAACATCTGCAAGTCATACGTTTATGGAAGCACTCCCAGCGGGCGGGGCCGAACCGACGCCACTCCGGCGCTCCCCAGGCCGCGGCCCAGCGAGCGTCCAGGGACGCGATGGCCACGGAGATGGGCGGCCATCGGGGAACGGATGGCGCGCCGTCCGCGCGGTCATCCGTAGGAACCGAACGGTCCAGACGGAATTGGCGTCTTTCCTGGGGAACCCGAAGCGCGCTATACTTTTGCGCGTTGGTTGAAATGCAGAGACCGCCGAACGGGTCCCTTCGGTGCGGGGGGCGCGCTCGGCGGGAATCGACCGACTGTTCATTTACACAGCATTTACGAGGAAAGGGGACGCGATGAGGACCTTGTCCGCCACTTTGGCCCTTCTGGGGCTGCTTGTGGTCTCGATGCCGGCCGACGCCGGTGTCTTGAAGCGTATCTTCGGAGAGGAATTCGGGGCTACTTGGTGAACTTTCTGTCCGAGGTCGCGGTGCGCCCTCCAACAGCTTGATTCCGAGTACGGCCCTCAGTTCATCCACGTCGAATCTCACGTCGGGTCGGATGTCTTCCAGATTCCCGAGACCGTAGCGCGCGGCAGCCGTTACGGAGTGAGCGGCATTCCGCACGTCATGATCGATGGCAAGGTCCCGTTCATCGGAGCCGACCTCTGTCCGATCATGCACGACGCCTACCAGGAAACCATCGAGTCCCAGATCGAGACCTGGAGCTATCTGTCTCCGGTCGACATCACCGGCGGGCTCGAGATCAACGGAAACACGGCAACGGTGACCGCCAACT
>JAGQHR010000188.1 GCA_020431745.1 Candidatus Eiseniibacteriota bacterium | reverse complement strand
TGCTGCACCCACCCCACCTAGTCTGCTCTCAGAGAATTCCTTAGTGGGTTTCCGCACCGCGCCTTGCGGCGACTTTGGGATTGCGAGCGGACGTGCACGTTCGTAAGGTTTCTCCAAGTTCAGGGCGCATGAGTGCTGCGCTGGATTCGATCCCCGGATCGAGAAGGAATGGTCGCCGTTAGGCCTTTTCGATGTCGTGGTCGGCTCCTCCCGGGCCGGGCTGCGGCCAACAGGGAATCCAGATGGATATCACCGATGTTCAGATCAACCTGCACGCGGGTGGAAAACTACGCGCCTTCGCGAGCGTCACGCTCTCGGACGCGATCGTCATCCGCGGCATCAAGGTGATCGAGGGGGCCCGTCGGACGTTCATCGCAATGCCGACCCGCCACGACGGAAAGAAACAGACCGACGTCTGCCACCCCACGAACCAGGCTGCTCGTGACGAGCTGGAGAAGGCGGTGCTCGACGAGTTCGAGCGGACGCTTCGGCGCGGCAACGGCCGCCCGCGTGACGCCGGGTCCGAAGGATTTCCTAACAATCCGCCGACGTAGGGATCGTGTGCGATTCCGGCCGGAAGTTCCGGATCCCGCAACCTTCGCGGCGGGTGCGACGCACCGGGCCGGCACCCGGAAGTCCCCCTGGCACGGAGGCGGGAGCTACGGGTCGTCCCGATAGGGAAGTTCGTGACTCCACATTTTCCAACGAGTTGGCTATCATTCGGACCGTTCGGAGTTCACGGCTGATCCTGATGCGGGCAGGCGATCGAGATACGTGCGCTTGTTGTTCGTTCTCGAAGTAGGAGCCTTCGTTTCACATCCGGATCAATTTGGTTTGCCGATGGTCTCGATCGATCGCGTCTTCGAATGGAGTACACGACGCGCGATGGACCGGCGGCGATCCGCATCGCGCGCTGGCTGACGGATGAAGTGGAGGTCCGTCAGACCTGCAAGGCAGACGACGTCCAGGGACCAGGACCGGAAGCTCACGGAGGGATCCTCGCGAAGATGCTGTGGCGACGCGCGTGTTCCGTCGGAAGCAACCGGCAGGCTCGGACCTCGACTCGTGCTCGAAGAGCACCGGCTCTCGATGCGATCCACGACGTTTCTGGATGTGGCTCCGGTTCCCGCCTGAGGACCGGTTCATCTCCCAGGAACCGAAGTACCAAACTCTCGATTCCAGATCGATCCGTCGAGGATCGGCTCGCAACGTTGGAGAAAAGGGGCCTCTCCATCCGCGCGGTACCTTCTTGCGGGAGCCTGCCATGAAAATCACCGAGATCCGGATGTTCCTCTGCGACGACACCAAGTTGAAGGCGACTCTCAGCCTCACGCTCGAGGACCAGTTCGTGATCAAAGGCATCAAAGTGATCGAAGGACGCCAGGGACTCTTTCTGGCCATGCCCAGCCGCCGCAAGGAGGATGGGACGTACGAAGACATCTGCCACCCGGTGAACAAGGAGACCCGGGACTACTTCGAGCAGACCGTTCTGGAACACTACAAGGAGCGACGGGAAGGACGCGGATCCGGGAATCGCCGTCCCTCCGAGGACGATCACTCCTCTCCTGCCCCGCCGGCCTGAGGCGGATTCCCGGACTCGAAACCGGATCTCCTTCAGAACGGCCCTCGGGGCTGCTATGGTCACCGCTTTCGGGGAGCCCTCCCGTCTCGGAAAGCGGGACCCTCCCTGATCGGAATCGACCCAGAACGACCCTCTCGCTCCGGCATCGCCCGATCCCGGAACGCGGCGTCGCTCGCATCCCGTCCTCGGAGCCCGAAGCTGCTACGACGTCCGTTCCAGAAGCTCCTCGTGGCCAATCGTGGCGAAATCGCGGTGCGCGTCCTACGCGGTGCCCGCGAGGCGGGCCTCTCCACGGTCGCGGTCTATTCCGACGCGGATGCCGAAGCTCCCCACGTCGCCGCCGCGGACCGGGCCATCCGGATCGGACCGGCAGCCGCCTCCGCGAGCTACCTGAACATCCCGGCCCTGATCGAGGCCGCTCGCGTCACGGGTGCGGAAGCGGTTCATCCCGGATACGGCTTCCTTTCTGAGAACCCGTTGCTGGCGGAGGCGTGCGAGAACGCCGGACTCGTCTTCGTCGGTCCCCCCGCGGAAGCCATTCGCGCGATGGGAGACAAGTCGGAGGCGCGCCGGTTGGCGGTGCAGTCGGGCCTGCCGGTCATCCCGGGATACGACGGCGAGGCCCAGGATCTCGCGACCCTGCAACGGGAAGCTCAGCAGATCGGACTCCCCCTGCTCGTCAAACCCTCCGCGGGCGGCGGTGGCAAGGGGATGAAACGAATCGAGGACGCGCGCGATCTGGAAGAGGCGTTGGCATCGGCGCGCCGGGAGGCCCAGGCGGCCTTCGGCGACGATCGGCTCATCCTCGAGCGCTACCTCAGCACCATCCGTCACGTCGAGATCCAGATCTTCGCGGACGATCACGGCCAGGTCGTGCCGCTGTTCGAACGGGAATGCTCCGTCCAGAGACGTCATCAGAAGATCGTAGAAGAGTCCCCGTCGATGGCGCTGTCGGACGATCTGCGCGCGGCGATGGGCAATGCCGCCGCCAGTCTGGCCCGCACGGTGGGCTACCGTGGCGCGGGAACGATCGAGTTCGTCCTGGACGAGGCCGGCCGTTTCTACTTCCTCGAAATGAACACCCGCCTGCAGGTCGAGCATCCGGTGACGGAGCTCGTCACCGGTCTCGACCTGGTCCACCTGCAGCTGAGCGAAGCCATGGGCGAGCCGCTCCCCACCCGGGCGCTCGCACCCTCCTTGCGCGGTCATGCCATCGAGTGTCGGATTTACGCGGAGGACCCGGGCAACGGATTCCTCCCGTCGACGGGCGAGGTGCTCACCCTGGTGAAGCCGAACGGACCGGGGATCCGCCTGGACACCGGCATCGAGACGCGATCCCAGGTCGGGCTCCACTACGATCCGATCCTCGCCAAGCTCATCGTCTACGCCGAGACTCGGGCACAGGCCATCGCTCGTCTCCGCCATGCGCTCACCGAGACGGTGGTGCTCGGCGTCCGAACCAACCTCGGATTCCTGCGCGACGTGATCGATCATCCGGCCTTCGGGCGCGGTGAAACGTTCACCGACTTCATCCCGCGCCATCTCGCCGATTGGGACGGAGACGCCGAGGTCTCGCCGGTCGAGCTCGCCCTCGCGGCGTTCGCCAGTCTGGGAGTCGGCCAACGCACCTCGACCGTGGAAACGGGACACGCGGGCGGCGGTGATCCGAGCTCCCCCTGGGATCGATTCCGCGAGTTCCGCCTCTCCAACGGAGACGCTCGATGACCCGGCAACGGCGCAAGATCTCGCTCGGCGATCGCGTCTGGGATCTGGAAGTGGAACGCGGAGGCGATCGTCTCGAGATCTGGATCGACGGGCAGTCGCATCTGTTCACGGTCCGCTCCGGTCCGGATGGGAGCGTCGAGCTGCGCGCCGATGCGGCGGAAACGACAACCGCGACACGCGGGTATGTCGCTCGCGACGGAGATCGGCTGTGGGTCCACGCCGGCCGGACCCGATGCTTCGCGATCGAGCACGCGGATCGCAAGCGCGCGGCCGGCGCGGTCTCCGATCACGTGCAGGCGCCGATGACCGGAACCGTCCGACGCATTCTGGTCGCGGCCGGCGACGCGATCGAAAAGGGACGGCCGTTGCTCGTCCTCGAGGCCATGAAGATGGAACACGTCCTGCGCGCTCCGCGCGACGGAGTGGTTGCCGCGATCGACGCCGTCGAAGGATCGCAGGCGGAAGCGCAAGCAGTTCTCGTACGTTTGGAGCCTGCCGGCGGGTCCGACGCGCCCGCCCCTCCCCCATCCGGGGGCCCCGCCTCCTCCCGTTCATGATTCCCCTCGGATTGCTCTTCGGCGCACTCGTCGGCTTCGCCCTGGGACTCACCGGCGGGGGTGGATCGATCTTCGCAGTCCCCCTGCTGGTCTACGGGCTCTCGGTCTCGGCGCACGAGGCCGTCGGGATCTCGTTGGCCGCCGTGGGCTCGACGGCGCTCTTCGGTGCGATCCAGCGGATGCGGATGGGCCAGACCGAAGCTCGCACCGGCGTGATCTTCGCGCTCTTCGGCATGGCCGGAGCCCCCCTGGGATCCTGGATCGGTCGGCGGCTGCCGGAAGCGGTCCTCTTGCTGGGCTTTTCCGCGCTCATGCTCTTCATCGCGACGCGCATGTGGCGAACCGCACAGAAGAAAATGCGCGCTCCCGCCCAAGACGACGGCGGGAGAGCCGGAACGGAAAGCGCGTGTCGACGGGACGCGAGCGGCCGTCTCCACATGACCTCACGCTGCGCACTCGTGATGTCCACCGCGGGGGTCGGCACCGGCATCCTCTCCGGCCTGTTCGGCGTTGGCGGTGGCTTCATCATCGTCCCCGCGCTCACCTTCTTCTTCGGAATGGAGATGCACCGTGCCGTCGCGACCTCTCTGCTCGTCATCGCGATGGTCAGCTCGTCGGGCGTGTTCTCGTTCGTGGCGGCCAACCATCATCTGGACTTCGCCCTCACCGGAGTCTTCGTCGCCGGGGGCATCGGCGGCCTCACGGCGGGCACCGCGGTCGGACGGCGGATCTCCGGACCACGGCTCCAGATGGTGTTCTCGATCTTCATTCTGGTGGTGGCCGTGTTCGTCGTCGTCCGTACCCTGGCTCGCTAGGAGAACGCCTCCGACGCGGCAAGGAAGCCGGAACTCGCACCGGAAAACGATCCGTGAAACCGCCGCGCGACCGAGCCCTCGGCGGGGCCGCGACCGGTCTCTCGGCGGGTCCCTCGACCCGCTCCGCCGGCACCGTCGGGAGACCATCGCCGCGCATCCAAGCTATACTGCGCGCCGAGCTCGCAACGACGCGCATGAACCCGGAGATCGAAGATGTTCTTCCGCCAGTACTACCTGGGCTGTCTCGCCCACGCCTCCTACCTCTTCGGTGATCCCGCATCGGGACGCGCCGCCGTCGTCGATCCCCAACGGGACGTGGATCAATACTTGGACGACGCGAAGGCCCTGGGTCTCGAGGTGACCGACGTTTTCCTCACCCACTTCCACGCCGACTTCGTCGCCGGCCATCTCGAGCTGCAGGCGCGCACGGGGGCGACGATCCATCTCGGAGCACGCGCCTCGGCGGAGTACGACTTCCAACCCGCCGCGGACGGCGCCCGCGTTCAGCTCGGGGCGGTGGAGATTGAGACTTTGGAGACTCCCGGCCACACGCCGGAGTCGATCTGCCTGCTGGTCAGCGACCGGAACGAGCCACAGCGTCCCGCCGCCCTCCTGACGGGCGACACGCTCTTCATCGGGGACGTCGGACGGCCCGACTTGATGGCCTCCGCAGGACACTCGGCAGACGAGCTGGCGCGCTTCCTCTACCGATCGCTCCATGAGAAGATCCTCGTGCTTCCCGACGAGACCCTGGTCTATCCCGCCCACGGCGCGGGATCGATGTGCGGACGGAACCTTTCCACCGAAACGGTCAGCACGCTCGGAACACAGCGTCTCTACAACTACGCGCTCCGGCCGATGTCGGAGGAGGAGTTCGTCTCGGCCGTCACCCGCAACCTTCCGACCGTTCCGGCCTATTTCGCCTACGATGCGGAGACCAACCGCAAGCTCCACCCAACGCTCGACGAGCAGCTGGCCCGGGCGCTCCGCCCCATGTCGGTCGCGGAGCTCGCACAGCACGAGGCATCCAACGGGATCGTGCTCGATGTCAGGACGCCCGAGGAGCACGCCGCCGCCCACTGGGCCGGCGCGATCAACATCGGGTTGGGCGGAAAGTACGCCACCTGGGCGGGATCGCTACTCGACCGCACCCGCGGCATCGCGCTCATCGCCGATCCAGGGCAGGAGGAGGAGGCCGCCACCCGCCTCGGACGGATCGGGTTCGATCACGTCGTGGGCTACCTCGAAGGAGGTATGGCGGCGTTGCGGGAGCACCCGGAGCGGGTCTCGCAGTTCGAACGCGTGACGGCGCGCGGTCTCCGCGAAGAGCTCGACTCGGAAACCCCTCCCTGGGTCCTGGATATCCGCTCTCCGGTCGAGCGGGAGACGGCATCGATCGCGGGCACGCGGCACATCCCGCTGGATGAGCTGCCCGCACGCGCGGGCGAGGTTCCGCGGGACCGGCGGGTGGTGATCCACTGCGCGGCCGGCTATCGCTCGATGATCGCGGCCAGCCTGCTCCGCCGAGCCGGAGTCGCGGAGGTCAGCGACCTCATCGGCGGCATCTCCGCGTGGCAGCTCGCCGGATTCGCGGCTGCTCCGATCCACACCTCGGGACGAAAGGACTGAGCCATGACGTCTTTGCCCTCACGAGTCCGGATCGTCGAAGTGGGACCGCGCGACGGATTGCAGAACGAGAAGGGCGTCATCCCCGCCCAGTCCAAGATCGCGTTCATCGACGCCTTGAGCGAAGCGGGACTTCCGGAAATCGAGGTCACTTCCTTCGTCAATCCGGCGCGGATTCCCCAGCTCGCAGATGCCGAGACGGTGCTGGCGGGAATTCAACGCCGTGCGGGGGTC
>JAGQHR010000187.1 GCA_020431745.1 Candidatus Eiseniibacteriota bacterium | reverse complement strand
TGGTCGCGACGTCGCAGTCCGCGGTCAGCGTCACGCTCGATCGGATGCCCGACGGCGGGATCCACGGCCCGTCGTTCGAAGCCCTGGTCGATCGGCTGAAGCAGCTCGGCACGGTGGAGGTCGAGCACCCGTGTGCCGTGGTCTCGATCGTCGGGCGGCGCATCCGGGCCGTGCTGCACGACCTGGGACCCGCTCTGGAAGTGCTGGGGGATCGTCCGGTCCACCTGGTGAGCGATTCGTCCGAGGACCTGAACCTCTCGTTGGTCGTGGGGGAAGCGGACGGAGCGTCTCTCGTGGCGCGCCTGCATGAGCGACTCTTTCCCGCGCAGGGTGAAGAGGGGCGGCTGGGTCCGACCTGGGAACAGATCGTGCACCTGCGCCGCACGGCCCACGACGATGGATCAGGCCCGCGGACGCGCCGGCCGGACGGTGATCGAGATCATCCCCTCGGGACCGATCGCGTCGGCGGCCCAGGCGAGTCCCGTGCGAAGGGAACCTGGTGGCGGGCGGAGCGGGCTCGTCTGCTCGACTCCGTGACCGATGGCGAGGCTCGCTATGTCTATCATCTTCCGACGGTGGCGGCGGCCGCGCGTCGTCTGCGGGAGACGCTCGGCTCGGTCGATCGGTTCTACTATTCGATGAAGGCGAACGCGCACCCCGATGTGCTGCGGACGGTGGCAAACGCGGGCCTGGGGATCGAGTGCGTGTCGGCAGCCGAGATCGAGACGGTGCGACGCATCTTGGGGGAGGAGTGCCCGATCCTCTTCACGCCCAACTTCTGCCCCGTGGATGAGTACGAGACGGCGCTGGCCGCGGGGGCGGACGTCACGCTGGATGGCTACGAGCTGCTGCAGCTGCACGCGCCGATCTTCCGTGGTCATGCCGTCGGCGTGCGCGTCGATCCGGGACGGGGACTGGGACATCATCAGCATGTCCGGACGGCGGGCTCGCGATCCAAGTTCGGGATGCCGATGCCGGAGATCGGTGCGTTCGTCGAGGCTGCGCATCGGGCGGGGGCGCGCGTGACCGGGATCCATGCCCATGTCGGCAGCGGGATCTTCGATCCGCAGGCGTGGGCGCAGACCGGGCAGCTCCTGGCCGAAGCCGCCGAACGCATCCCGTCGCTCGAGTGGATGGACTTGGGCGGCGGATTGGGAGTTCCCGAACGACCCGGGCAGGAACCGCTCGACCTGGAAGCGATGGAACCGCTGCTGTCGAAGCTGCGGTCGAGACTGCCCGGGTGCCGACTCCGTCTCGAACCCGGTCGCTATCTCGTGAGCGAGGCGGGCGTCCTGGTGGCTCCCGTCACGCAGGTGCGCCGGAAGAACGGGACCAACCTGGTCGGGATCGCCACCGGGATGAACTCGCTGATCCGGCCGGCGCTCTACGGAGCGTGGCATGGCATCCACAACCTCACGCGGTTGGACGAAGGTCCCGTCGACTACTGGAACATCGTGGGGCCGATCTGCGAGTCGAGCGACGTGCTCGGGCGCGATCGCTGGCTGCCGCCCATGAAGGTCGGGGACGTCGTCCTCATCGAAAACGCGGGTGCCTACGGAGCGGTGATGTCGTCGCGGTACAACCAACGTCCCCCGGCCGCGGAGATCGTGCTGGACTGACGGTTCAGGAGTTGACCTGTTCGATCAGGCGGGCGTAGTCGAGATTCGCCAGTCGGAGAGTGGCCCGCGACGTTTCCGGATCGAACATCTGAAGCTCGAGAGCCCGATGCCCTTTGACCTTGTGGGCCTCACACACCGAGATGTCGAGTCGCACCCCGTTGTTGGTGTGTTTGTCGAGGAATCCGATGCGGAAAGTGTGATCCGGTGGGCCGCAGCAAAGTGCACAACACCGCGGCCAGACCACGGCGCTGAGCAGCCCGGTGATCTCGGCGACGCCGCCCTTCACGGATAGCACGAGCGCACGCCGGCGAATGTGCGCCTCTCCCCGCTCAGCCTCCGCGACCTCCCAACGCGCGTTCTGGTCCAGACCGGCCCGCGTCAACGCGTCCACGAGCTCTTTCGTTCCGTGTTCCTCGGATGCGACCTCCTCAAGCAGCACGGCGAGATCCAGGGTTTCACCGTCGCGCTCCAATCGGATTGGATGCCCCGGGGCGGTCCGGAATCTCCAGCCGCGCGTTCCGAGCAGACACCCGAGATAGGCGGTTAATCCCTGGATCACGGCCCGTTCTAGCTCGGGGAGACGCCCCGGGCTGCGGTCGCCGATCAGCGACGGCTGCGTCGTCTCGGCGATCCGCTCGCGCAGTTCGGGGTCGCTCAGCACAGCCGGAACGTTTGCGACGCATAGCTCCGGGATTCGTGCCTGGAGCCGATCGGCCAGGCCTCGGTACATCTCCTCCCAGGCGTCGCCGACCCGGTCCCATCCGACGGCGCGGAATCCTGCGGGTCTCAGATCTCTGGAGAAGTAGAGCTCCACGTCTTCCGACTTGTTCAGCAGGGAGCGGGCTCCGGCGTCGTCGATCGCCACCGGAGGCAGGTCCAAGCTTTCCGCAAAGAGGATCCGCTCGGCCATCGGGGGATGCGAGTCGGAACGGTCCCGCTTTCGCTCGCGACTCTGCGATTCCCAGACTGGAAGAAGGTGGGAGTACTCCGGACTGCCGACATAGCTTCGATATCCCTCGAAGTAGTTCGCGGGCGCCAGCCTCAATACCGAGAGCGGCGCGACCTCTTTCTGCAGATAGGTCGAAAAGGCCGCTTGCCCCAGCTCGACGTGACGGAGGAGCGATCCTTGCGCTTCCGTGCCGGCCAACTGCACGGCCCATCGGTCCGCGAAGAGCTCCTGCTGGCGCGAGATGGATCCGGTGATCGCCAGGTAGCCCTGGAACATCGCTTCGAACGGGAGGTAGGCGAAGAAGATGCCTCCGCCGAGGAGCTTCTCGGTCGTGCGCGCCATCGCGGCACGGGTCTGGTAGATGATCCCGGCCAGACGCGTCTCTCCGCCGGCATAGTGTCCGAGCTCGTGCGCGACGAGGGCCCGCAGCTCGGAGATGTTGATGACGGCGAGCAGCGGCATTCCCAGGACGAGCACGCGACGCCCCCCGATCCCGAACAGGCCGCCGATCTGAGCCACGTAGGCGTTCACGCCGGGCATCAGATAGACCTCGTCCGGCATCTTGACCTTCATCGTCGCGGAGACGTCCTCGAGCAGACGGAAGAGTCGAGGATGGGCGCGGGGCGTGATGAGCGGTCCCGGCTCATGGAAACGGACCGGCCGCGGCAGCAACCCCCAGAGCACCGCGGCGCCGGAGAGGAGGCAGAAGACGGAGACCGTCATCGAGGCTCGGCCGCCGAGTCCGAGTCCGCGCAGTCCGATCTTGATCAGAAAGAAACCCACGATCGCGGCGGCGGCGTAGAAGAAGATGGGGAAACACACGGCGAGTACGGCGCGCAGGCCATGGGAACGAGCCCAGAGGCGTTGCGAAGATCCGTTCGACGTCATGGCGGCTCCGTCGCGGCAACGGTTTCATGCGGGTCTCGCGCCCGATCGGGACGCGCCCCGAGACGCCTCTCGACCATAGGACGTCCCGGTCCGCCCAGTCTGCAGGAAACCACGCCCGCCGGCGGCAGCGGACCCTTCCCGTGGTCGCGTCGGGAGGACCACGTGACCAGGTCCATCGCGTGCTAGACTCATTCGGTCGTTCGCTGGATCCTCGGGCGCTCCACTGCGTCTCCAGGTCGGCAGCCCGGCGCGGGTAATGAGGTTCTGCGTGAAGGACGCTCCCCAAGTCACCCAGCTCCTGAATGAGATCCGCGCGGGCGACGTGCGGGCGGCAGACCGGATCTTCCCGATGGTCTACGACGAGCTCCGGCGCCTCGCTCAGAGCTACCTGGATCACGAATCCGGCGGGCACACGCTCCAGGCGACCGCCCTGGTGCACGAAGCCTTCCTCCGGATGGTCGACCAGACCCGCGTCGAGTGGCAGGGCCGCGCCCACTTCTTTGCGGTCGCCGCCCAGGCCATTCGGCGGATCCTCGTCGACCATTCGCGCGCGCGTCGGAGGGTCAAACGTGGCGGCGGCGCCGTGCCGCTCTCCCTCGACGCCGCCGTCGAGGTCGGCAACACGCCCGATACCCAGATTCTCGCTCTCGATCGCGCCCTCGAACGCTTTGCGGCCCAACAGCCGGTCGCCGCCCGCGTGGTCGAGCTTCGTTACTTCGGAGGACTGACGACCAAGGACGCGGCCGAGGTCCTGGGAACCTCGGCACGTTCGGTGGAACGACACTGGCAGTTCGCGCGTGCTTGGCTCTATCGCGAGTTGGGGTCCGAGGGGACCGGCGCCGAGTAGCGCCGATCTCTCCGGAGCAAGGGGGACGTCGAGGTGGCGGAAGATCGCGAGCAGAGGCTCCGGGAGGTGTTTGCCGAGGCGATGGCGCTCGAGCCGGCGAACCGCGCTGCTTTCCTGCTGCGCGCGTGCGGACCGGACGAGGCGCTGCGGGTCGAGGTCGAGTCGCTGCTCGACGCGCATGAGCGTGCGGGCTCGTTCCTGGAATCGCCAGCTCTCCTTGATCTCACGGAACGTGATCTCCAGGAACGGATGCCGGTTCATTTGGGACGGCAGATCGGACCCTATCGGCTGGTCACGGAGATCGGCGTGGGTGGGATGGGGACGGTGTATCTCGGGGAGCGCGCTGACGGCAGCTTCGAGCAGCGGGTCGCGGTCAAACTCCTCCGGTTCGGACTCGGTACCAGCGAGCTCCGTCGAGCGTTCGAAAACGAGCGTCGGATCCTGGCGCGGCTCGAGCATCCGAACATCGCGCGACTCATCGATGGCGGCACGACCGAGGACGGGACTCCCTACCTCGCCATGGAGTACGTCCCCGGCATTCCGATCGACCAGTACTGCAACGAGGGAACGCTCTCGGTGCCGGCACGCGTCGAGATCATGCGTACCGTGTGCGACGCCGTGCACCACGCTCACCGGAACCTGGTCGTTCATCGCGACCTCAAGCCGAGCAACATCCTGGTGGACGAGTCGGGTCGCGTGAAGCTCCTCGACTTCGGAATCGCGAAGGTGATCGTCCCCGATCTGCCGGATGCAGGCGGTTCGACCCGAACCCGCGTGCCCGCCTTGACGCCCCGCTACGCCAGTCCCGAACAGCTCCGAGGCGAGCCGGTGACGACGGCATCCGACGTCTACTCGCTCGGCGTCGTTCTCTACGAGCTTCTGGTCGGCGCGAGCCCATACGCGGAACCCTCGGAAGACGGGGAGGGGCTCGCTCGATACGTCCTCGACCGCGATCCCATGCGTCCGAGCGACGCCGTTCGCCTCCAGGAGCCGGCCGATCCCCCGGTGACGACGCGGAGAGAGCGAACCCGGCTCGCCCGCGAGCTCGTCGGGGATCTCGATACCATCGTGATGCAATGCCTGCGCAAAGAGCCGGGTCGCAGATACGCCTCCGCGGAACAGCTGGGAGAGGATCTCCGCCGGTACCTCTCCGGGCTTCCCGTGCGCGCGCGGCCGGACACGTTCCGGTACCGATCCTCGAAGTTCGTCCGCCGGCATCCGGGATCGGTCATCGCGGGCACCTTCGCCGTCCTCACTCTGATCACCGCGAGCCTCGTCAGCACGGGGCTTTACCTTCGTGCGATCCACGCGCGGGAGGACGCGGATCGGAGTCGAGCGGCGGCGCAAGAGGTGAGTGCATTCCTTCAGGAAGTGCTCGGTTCCATCGATCCACAAGTAGCGCAGGGACGGGACGTCACTCTTCTGCAGGAGGTCCTCGACCGGGCCGCGTCCCGACTCGAGCACGAGCTCGAGGGTGCGTCCGAGGTCGCCGGCGAGCTTCATCTCACGATCGGGCGGGCTTACCGCTCTCTCGGTCTCTACGAGCCCGCGGAGCACCATCTGGCGGCCGCGGTGGCGACGCATCGAGAATTCGACGGCGAGGCGAGTCCTGCGGCGGCGGAGAGCCAGGTCGCGCTGGCCCGTCTCTACACCGATCTCGGGCGCTACCCGGAGGCCGCGGAGCTGGCGCAGGAGGCGGTGCGTACCCTGCGGAAGGCATCGGCGCTGCCCGAGGGAGCGCACGATCGGACCGCGGATGGTACCGTCCATCTGGCTGCCGCACTGTCCGCGCTCGCGACGGTTCGCGAGGCCGAAGGTGCCATGGAAGACGCGGAAGCCGGGCATCGCGAAGCGCTCTCGGTGGCGCAGGACGGATTTCCCGCCGACGACCCACGAACGGCGGAGTTTCTCAACAACCTCGGAGTCTTCCTCAGCGCCAACGACCGGCGAGAGGAGGCCGAGCCGCTGCTCCGACAGGGGATCGAGATCCTCCGCCGCGGTCCGGAGGAGAAGCCCGTCGACCTCTCGATCGCGCTTCACAACCTGGCCACGCTGCTGCGGCGGGAAGGTAGACCGAGCGAAGCCGCCGCGCTCTACCGCGAGGCGCTCGGTCGCATGCGGGAGGTCTACCCCGACGATCATCCGCAGATCGCGGTCACCCTCAACAACCTCGCCTCGGCTCTCGAATCCGAGGGGGATCTCGAAGCGGCGGAACGGACCTACCGAGAGGCTCTCGACCTGCAGCAGCGGG